>NZ_CABTJS010000123.1:0-183418 GCF_902485085.1 uncultured Kluyvera sp. | reverse complement strand
CCTGTGGGCTGACCCGGCCTACGGGAAACGCTTCGGCGATTTAGACGCCACCAAAAACCGTGCGGTCTTTAAGTTAACGGCAAAAAATACACGAATGTCACTGAAACCGATGAGTCCCCCCTTGGCCCGTTCGCCGGTGATGGAACTTCATATTCCACCCGACGTAAAGTGAACGGAACCCTTCACCTCACTAACAAATATCAGTTTTTTTCGCCCTAAGCCGAGCTAACAGCGCAACTCTTCCATCAGAACAGCACCGAATAGTTCAACCCAAACGTCCGCCCACGACCTTTGTAGTCATACAGCGAAGCCGGGCCATAGCCTGGGCTGTAGTACATCGGCGCACGCTGACCCCACACGGTGGTGTAATCACGGTCGAAGAGGTTTTCAACGCTAAAGCTCAGCTTACCAACCGGCAGAGCGTAGCTGCCGAGCAGGTCTATAGTGGTGTAACCATCAATCTCATTGCCCGCTTCATCACGCAGCTTAAACGACGTTGTGCTCTGTACGCGCAGGCTCCATGGATCTGGCGCCCAGCCGATATAGGCGGTGGCTTTCGACGGACTCGCGACCTTCACGTCATATTTTTCCCAACTGCCGTTCACCTTCGACTCGGTTTTCAGCACGTTGAAGTTACCGCCGGTGCTCCAGTTGGTGTCTGGAATAAAGTAGTCCACCGCACCTTCCACGCCGTAAATGCGACGTTTGTCGTCTACGACGCTGATGGTCAGATCTTTATTCGCCTTCACGTTCTTATCAGACAGTGAGTAGTAAGCCGCGATTTGGGTACGCAGGTTGTCACCGGTGTAGCGCCAGCCAAGCTCATAAGAGTCAACTTTGATGCCCTGTAGCTTGCTGTCACTGACGTTGACGCTGTTGGTCAGAGCCCGATGGCCGTTCACCGCCGCCGCATAATCGCCGCGACCGTAATACTTGCCCGGATCCGGCAGCTCTACGCCCTGCGAGAAGTTAAACCACGTTTGCTGGCGCTCGGTGATGTGCATTAACAGACCGGCGTTAAACAAGTAGTTGTCGTAGTCCGTCGAACCGCCAGGAATCGCATCGGCAGATTTGATAGCGCCAGACGCAATTTGCTCCTGTACGGCGTAACCGACGAAATCATCGACCTTGTTTTCGGTGTACTGGTAGCGCACGCCGCCGCTGAGGGTAAAGATCTCGTTGATGTCGTAGCTTGACTGTAAAAACGCCGCCAGGTTGCTGATGTCGTAGGAAGGATAGCGCCCGGTAGTGTAAATCTGCTGGTTGTTCATCCCGCCGGAAGCGTTCGCCAGATCTTTATTGAAGTACATCTGGTTTGAGGTAAAGCGCTCGTGATCGGCATCCAGCCCGTAGGTGAGTTGCCAGCCATCCAGCGGCGTACTGTTCAGCGTCAGTTTGGCGCCGTACTGATTGGTTTCCTGTTGAGATGACGAGAGGCTGGTTAACTTCATATTCTTGTCGACGGACGGGAACGGGTAGAACTTAAGGGACTCATCGCGATAGTAAATCTGCCCGACCAACTCCTGACCAAGGAAGCTACTGTTGGAATACTGTAGGCTCATCAGGTGGCGTTCGGTGCCCGGAATACGATCGGAGTTCATCCCGCTGCTGACGTAAGGTTTGGTGGCACCGGTAAGCGCGGAGAAGTTTTTCCCCAGATTCAGGCCATAATCATCATCGCCCTGGCTCTTGTAGTACTGGGTCACCAGCTGTAACTGCTGGTTTTCATCAATATTCAGCGTCCCGGTGCCCATCAGATCCAGACGGTCGGAATACTGTAGCCCGGTCTGGGTGTTGTCCAGCAGGGTGGCGTCGCCGTTGCCGTCGTACCAGCCGCCAAACTTCTGATAGGCCACCGACATGCGCCCGGAGATATGTTCGTTACCGCCGGAGACGGCGCTGGCGATACGCTCGTCGTGATCTTTACTGCTGTTAAAGCCGCTCTTCGTTCCCGCTTCAAACTCAACCTGGGTTTCCGGCTGGCCTTTTTTGGTCACGATATTGATAAGCCCGCCGGTACTGCCGCCGCCGTACAGCGAAGTGGCGCCGGAGATCACTTCAATGTGTTCGATATTGAACGGGTCGATGGAGTCGAGCTGGCGGCTGTCGGTGCGCGATGAGTTGAGACGCACGCCGTCAATCAGCACCACCAGCGGGCGACCGCGGACGTTCATGCCGTAGTTGGTGCGGCTCTGGCTGCTGACGTCCAGGCCGGGGATCAACTGGGCCAGCGCGTCTTTCAGCTCTTTACCGCCCTGAATCTGTTGTTCCAGTTCGGCATTTTCGATAACCCAGGTGGTTTGCGCCATCTCGGCTACGGTGCGGTTATTACGGCTGGCAGATACCACCATATTTTCGTCATCGCTTTGTTGGGCGACGGCGGGCGCCATCATGGCAAGCAGCAAGGGGTTAAGCGCCCAGAGAGTATATTTCTTATTAATCATCATCATTCCTGCGCACGGGCAGACAACGATCGGCCCAAAGATGCGCGTAGTGAGTTAAAGAAGCAGCGCGGTGCTGCATGTTTCCCGGCAAGCGGCGTTCGAGGGGAACGGCGATTGCCTGAGACTGTTACTACCGCGTCCGATAGCGGGGAGGATCGGCACGCAGCAAGTGAGGCGAAAAAATAAAAATGGGAAGTTTGTAGATAACGTTTCTCATTATCAATAACTGATTTTGATAGTTGCATATTCCTTCACACTTTGAATAATTTTTTTTCGTCCTGAAATAACCACGCAAATAACATGGAATAAGCGGTGGGATGGATATAAATAATTATTTTGACTCGCTGCTTAACCTATTTATTTTCCCTATGACGAACTGCGCTATTACCGTGCGCGGATGTGCTTTGGCGGTGCGGTGGAATATTTAATGATGACGTTGTTTTTATTTTAATTTGATTAAAATCAGTTCCTTATATATTTGGCACGGGCATTGCTAATTGAATTCCATCTTGTATACCAACAGGAATTCAACGATGAATATAATAACGGGACAACGCGCGGCGCTTTACTTCCCCGCCTTGCTCTTTCTCCTTCTCCTTTTAAGCGGTCTGTTGACCAGCCTTCCGGCGCGAGCCGGTGCGGCGGCCGATTATGGTCATGCTAGCCGCACCGAGCAGGCGCAGCTGCTTCAGGCGTGGGCGGCCGCACCGCAGGCTGACCGTTTGCCGCTATTGCAGGCGCTGAGCCAGGAAGCGGTGGTGAGCGATGCGCAGGGCCAGCTGTTTACTGAAAAAAATGGCCAGTTAACGCCGCTGGAAGGGAGTGCTGCACCTTCTGGTAGTACCAAAAAAGTGTTTATGAATAACCGCATTCGCGGACTGGTGGCCAGTGCGTTAGCCTCGCACCAACTGGTCAGCAACGACGTAAAAGTGCGTCTGAACGCCGCGCTCACCTTGCAAAATAGCGCTCAGCAGGACCAGCTACCGATGCTCAGACAGCGTCTGGCGGTGGAAACGGATGCTGGAGTGCACACCGCGCTGGCAATCGCCGTTGCCAATTTACAGCTCTCCGATAGCCGGGCCGAGCAGCGCCTTAGCGCCGTGAAGCTCTTAGGCGAAGCCAGCGACCCGCAGGTGCAGGCGAGCCTCAGCCGACTGACTCAGCCGCAAAATGAACCCGACCCGGCGGTGCGCGCCGCCGCTGCCGAAAGCCTTAAGCAGGTACAGCAGCGCCTGAAGTGGGGCGACTGGCTTGGGCAGGCGTTTAGCGGCATTTCGCTCGGCTCCATTTTGCTGCTTGCTGCGCTGGGGCTGGCAATCACCTACGGCCTGCTGGGCGTTATCAATATGGCCCACGGCGAAATGCTGATGCTTGGCGCCTACGCCACCTGGATGGTACAGGACGCGTTTCAACGTCTGGCGCCGGAGTGGCTGGCGCTGTATCCGCTGGTGGCGCTGCCGGTATCCTTCTTTATCACTGCGGCGGTGGGGATGCTGCTGGAACGTACCATCATCCGCCACCTCTACGGCCGCCCGCTGGAGACGCTGCTGGCAACCTGGGGGATTAGCCTGATGCTTATCCAACTGGTGCGCGTGCTGTTCGGCACGCAGAACCTTGAAGTGGCGAACCCTTCCTGGCTCTCTGGCGGCTGGAATGTGCTGCCAAACCTGGTGCTGCCATACAACCGTATTGCGGTGATCCTCTTTGTGATTGGCGTGCTGGCGCTGACCTGGCTGCTGCTCAACAAAACCCGCCTTGGCATGAACGTGCGAGCGGTGACGCAGAACCGCCGCATGGCGGACTGCTGCGGGGTGCCCACCGGACGTGTCGATATGCTGGCGTTTGGCCTCGGTTCCGGCATTGCCGGGCTGGGTGGCGTGGCGCTATCGCAGCTTGGCAACGTCGGCCCGGAACTGGGGCAGGGGTACATCATCGACTCCTTCCTGGTGGTGGTCACCGGCGGCGTGGGGCAACTGGCTGGCACCGTAGTCGCCGCGCTGGGGCTGGGCGTGCTGAACAAAGTGTTGGAGCCGCAGATAGGCGCGGTGCTGGGCAAAATTGCCATTCTGGTCCTGATCGTGCTGTTTATTCAGAAGCGGCCGCAGGGGTTGTTCGCATTCAAAGGGCGGGTAATTGACTGATGAGCCAACCTATTACGTTAACTCTCGCGCGGCGTGCGCCGCGATTGACCTGCTCGCTGGCGGCGCTGGCGCTGGTAGCGCTACTGGTACTGCCGTTTCTGGCATTGCTGCCAGCGGAAAACCCGCTGGCTATCTCAACCTACACGCTGACGTTGATGGGCAAAATCCTCTGCTATGCGGTGGTGGCCGTGGCGCTGGATCTGGTCTGGGGCTACGCCGGGCTGTTGTCGCTGGGCCATGGGCTGTTCTTTGCCCTTGGCGGTTACGCGATGGGGATGTACCTGATGCGCCAGGCTTCGGGCGACGGTCTTCCCGCGTTTATGTCGTTCCTGTCGTGGACCGAACTGCCGTGGTTCTGGGCCGGCACCCAGCATTTTGCCTGGGCACTTTGTCTGATTATTCTCGTCCCTGGCCTGCTGGCGCTGGTGTTCGGCTATTTCGCCTTCCGCTCACGCATTAAAGATGTGTACTTCTCCATCATGACTCAGGCGCTGACCTACGCCGGGATGCTGCTGTTTTTCCGCAACGAAACGGGCTTTGGCGGCAATAACGGCTTTACCGGTTTTACTACGCTGCTGGGTTTCCCGGTGTCAGCGACCGGCACGCGCATCGCGCTGTTTGTCGCCACCGTATTGTTGCTGGCGGGGTCGCTAGCGATTGGCCTGATGCTCACCCGCAGCAAGTTTGGCCGGGTGCTGACTGCGGTTCGAGACGCGGAAAACCGCCTGATGTTCTGCGGCTACGACCCGAAAGGCTTCAAGCTGTTTGTCTGGACGCTCTCCGCCGTACTATGCGGGCTGGCGGGCGCGCTATACGTGCCGCAGGTGGGGATTATTAACCCCAGTGAAATGTCGCCAACCAACTCGATTGAGGCCGCCATCTGGGTAGCGCTTGGCGGGCGCGGCACGCTGATTGGCCCGATCCTCGGCGCGGGGATCGTTAACGGCGCGAAAAGCTTCTTCACCGTCGCTTTCCCGGACTTCTGGCTCTTTTTCCTTGGCCTGATGTTTATTCTCGTCACCCTGTTCCTGCCGCGCGGCGTGATTGGCCTGCTCAAAAGGAGAAAGCATGACTGATTCCCTGTTCACCCAGCCGCAGCCTCAGGACCGCTACCGCGATACCACCGACCCGGTGCTGCAGCTGGAAAATATCAACGTCAGCTTCGACTCGTTTCGTGCGCTGACCGACCTATCGCTGTCGATTGGCGTCGGTGAACTGCGCTGCGTCATTGGCCCGAACGGCGCGGGAAAAACCACGCTGATGGATGTGATCACCGGTAAAACCCGGCCGGACAGCGGCAAAGTGACCTACGACCAGAACGTCGACCTGATGGGGCTGTCGTCGGTGGAGATTGCCCGCGCGGGTATTGGCCGCAAATTCCAGAAGCCGACGGTGTTTGAGGCGCTGAGCGTAATGGAGAACCTCGAAATTGCGCTGAAAATGGATAAATCGGTCTGGACCTGCCTGCGCGCCACGCTTAATGGCACCCAGCGAGATCGTATTGACGAAGTGCTGGAGCTGCTGCGGCTGACCGCGCATCGTCATCGCCCGTCCGGGCTGCTTTCCCACGGGCAAAAGCAGTTTCTGGAAATTGGCATGCTGCTGGTGCAGGAACCGCATCTGCTGCTGCTTGATGAACCCGCCGCCGGGTTGACCGACGCTGAAACGGACTATATTGCCGAACTGTTTCGCGGGCTGGCGGGCAAGCATTCGCTGATGGTGGTGGAGCACGATATGGGCTTTGTCGAGACCATCGCCGACCACGTCACCGTGCTGCATCAAGGGCAGGTGCTCGCCGAGGGCTCGCTGCGCGATGTGCAGGCCAATGAGCAGGTTATTGAAGTCTATCTGGGGCGCTAATATGTTACAGGTGAACGATTTAAATCAGTATTACGGCGGCAGCCATATTCTGCGCGGCCTGTCGTTTGAGACCACGCCGGGCGAGATTACCTGTCTGCTAGGGCGCAACGGCGTGGGCAAAACCACGCTGCTGAAATGCCTGATGGGCATCATCCCGGCGAAATCTGGCACGTTGCATTGGCAGGGCAAGCTGATTAACCATTGCAAGCCGCACCAGCGGGTGCAGCAGGGGATTGCCTATGTACCGCAGGGGCGCGAGATTTTCCCGCGTTTGACGGTCGAAGAGAACCTGCTGATGGGGCTGTCGCGCTTTTCTGGCGCGCAGGCCAAAAGCGTACCGGAGGAGATCTACGCGCTGTTTCCGGTACTGCGTGAAATGAAGCAGCGGCGGGGTGGGGATCTCTCGGGCGGGCAGCAACAGCAGCTGGCGATCGGCCGAGCGCTGGCGTGCAAGCCGCAGCTGTTGATCCTCGACGAGCCAACCGAAGGGATCCAGCCGTCGGTGATCAAAGAGATCGGCGCGGTGATTCGCAGCCTCGCCAACCGGGGCGATATGGCGATTCTGTTGGTGGAGCAGTTTTATGATTTTGCCGCCGAGCTGGCGGACAGCTACCTGGTGATGTCACGCGGCACCATCGTGCAGCGCGGGCGCGGTAACGAAATGGAAGCGCAGGGCGTGCGTCAGTTAGTCGCGATATAACTGTGGGGTGGCCGTTGTAGGCCGGATAAGGCAACGCCGCCATCCGGCAATGTGCGCCGAATTGCCTGATGGCGCTACGCTTATCAGTCCTACCAGTTATATCCCTGGCATGCTTCGCGCAGCCGCGATAAAAACTGCTGGGCATTAGCCGTGAGCGCCGATTTCTGCGACCAGACCGCGCAATACTGCGCGGCGGGCAGGGTCGAAACCGGCAGCGTGACGATTTTCCCCTCCAGCTGCAGCGGCTGGCTCATGGCGCGGGCGACGATGGTCAGATAGTCGGATTCCAGCACCATATTCAGCCCGGTTATCACCGAATCGGTGCGCAGCGGTGCAATCGCCAACTGGCGATAAAAGTGAGACAGCTCGTTCTGTAGCTGCTGGTAGTAGCCCATTGGCGACTCCGGCAGCAGCCATTTTGCCCGCCGCAGCGCCATTAAATCCCCCTCATTTGCCAGCGGATGTCCCTGGCGCGCCATCACGCAAAACGGGGTGGTGAACAGCGGCTCAATCATCACCCCTTCCGGCGGGTGCATCGGGTCGATGGAGCCAACGGCCAGGTCTATCTCACCGCTACGTACGCCGGGCAACAGCGAAGAAAGCTGCCCTTCCTTCAGCGTGAGCGCCACCTGCGGCAGCGCCTGCTTAAAGGCGTCGGCAACGGCGGGAAAAACCGTCAGCGCAATGAGAGACGAGTAGCCGATGGTCAGCCGACCGTGAGTCGCATGGTTTATCTGCTCCACCTCATCGGCGGCGCGACGCAGCTCCTCCAGCACCCACTCTGCACGCTGCGAAAACGCACAGCCGGCTTCGGTTAGGGTGATGCCTTCTTTGCTGCGTAATAAAAGTTGCGTCCCCAGGGTTTGCTCCAGCTCACGCAACGTGCGGCTGAGCGCGGGCTGAGACTGCCCCAACTCGCGGGCCGCTGCACGAATGCTGCCGCTGCGCGCTACCTGCTTTAGCGCCAGTAGCTGGTTCACTTTTGGTAAATATTTCACCGCTTACCCCTATCAGAAAAAAGCATCACCTATAGAAAAATTACATCTTCCCGCCTTTCGGGTAAAGCGCCAGGATACGTAGGGGCAATCGTCCTCACACAACATCTATTCCAATGAGACACAAGGCGGAAAAAATAATGAAAAGTCAGTCTCAAATGATCTTTTTGCTGTTTATTGGCTACGTATTTGTCTACATCGACAAGACCGTGACCGGCTTTGCTTTATTGCCTATCGAAAAAGAGTTTGGCCTTAACGCCGAGCAACTGGGCTATATCACCGGGATCTTCTTCCTTGCTTATTCATTGTTTCAGGTGCCTGCTGGCTGGCTGAACGATCGCATTGGCTACAAAACCATGCTGGTGCTGTCGCTGGCGGCGCTGGGCATTTTCGCACTTTGCTTTGGCGCGTTGGGCGCGAGTTTTGGCCTGCTGCTGCTGTTTCGTTTTCTCTCCGGTGTGGGCCATTCCGGCTATCCGTGCTCGTGCGCCAAGGCGGTGGTCAGTAATTTCAGCGTTGAGAAGCGCACCTTCGCCCAGTCGATTTTGCTCTCATCCGCGGGGCTGGCGATGACTATCGGGCCGATTATCGCGGTGAACGCCCTGGCGATGATGGGCTGGCATACCTCGTTTACCGTACTGGGGGTGATGGTCTGCGTGATTGCCGCACTGATTGCCCTGCGCGTACCGCGCCAGCAGGTAACGCCGAGCGTGAAAAAGCAGGCCGTTTCCGGCGCGTCGCTGTGGCGTAACCCAACGGTTATCCTGCTGTTTCTGTCGATTTTCTGCGTCAATATTCCCAGCTACGGCCTGATGGCGTGGCTGCCAAAATTCTTCGTCCAGCATATGGGGATGTCGCTGTCGGCTTCTGGCTATGTGGTGGCGGCGGGCGGTCTTGGGATCTGGATCTCCTCGCTCGGCACCGGCTGGCTGGTGGGCAAATACTTCCTCAATCGCGAACCGCTGGTGATTGTGATTAGCGCCCTGCTGAGCGCCGTGGCCATTTTTTCTATCTTCCATGCTGCGACGCCGCTGACCGCCAGCCTGCTGCTGTTTGTCGGTGAGGTCTTCCTGATGTCGACGTTTGTCACTGCCTTTACGCTGCCGATGAAACGCCTGCCGGAGAATATGATGGGCTCGGCGATTGGCCTGATTAATACCGGCGGCACGCTGGGCGGCTTTGTCTCACCTATCGTGATTGGCTACCTGGTGGAGAACACCCACGGTTACGCCAGCGCGTTTACGTTTCTGTCACTGGCGATGGTCTGCTCCGCCCTGGCGGTGCTGCCGCTGATGAAGCGCCGCACCGTCGCCAGCCTGCCTGTTGTTGAGTAGAAGGATAATCTGATGAATCACACCACTGAACAGTTAATCTCCGCGGCCTTTGAAGATGCGCTGCGCTGGCGTCGCCATATTCACGCCCACCCGGATTTATCATTTCAGGAGAAGCCGACGGCGGACTATATCGCCCGCGAACTGGCGTCATTTGCCGGTCTGGAAATCAGTCGCCCGGTGGAGAACTGCGTGATTGCCGTGCTGCGCGGTGCGCATCCTGGCCCAATGTGGGCGCTGCGCGCCGATATCGACGCGCTGCCGCTACAGGAAGAGAGCGGTGAAAGTTTCTGTTCAACCGTGCCCGGCGTGATGCACGCCTGCGGTCACGATGCCCATGCGGCGATGCTGATGGGGGCGGTAAAAGTGCTCTGCCAGCTCCGCGATCGGCTGCACGGCAGCATCAAGTTTATCTTCCAGCCTGCTGAAGAAGTCCCGCCGGGCGGGGCGCGTGAACTGGTGGAACTGGGCGTGGTGGACGATGTGGAGCATATTTTTGGGCTGCACGTTTTTCCGACCAGCCCGGTAGGGACGATCGCCTTAAAAGAGGGCGTTTATGTGGCCTCCAGCGACAACTTTGATATCACCATTCGCGGCAAGGGTGGTCACGGTTCAATGCCGCAGCACTGTATCGACCCGGTGACCATCGGCGCTGAAATGGTGGGGGCGTTGCAGCAGATTGTGGCCCGCAATATCGACCCCGGCACCGCACCGGTGCTGACCATCGCCACCTTCCAGGCGGGTGATAGCTATAACGTTATCCCCGACAGCGCGCGCCTGGCGGGCACGCTGCGTACCCACAATCAGCAGGTGCGGGAAACTGTGCCGGGGCTGATGTCGCGGATTGTGAACGGCATTGCAGCGGCGCACGGCGCGGGCTGCGATATCCAGTGGCAGAAAGGCTACGCGGTGGGTAATAACCATGAGGTGACCAACACGATTGCCCGCGAAGCGATTGACCGCCACTTCCCGGCGGGTACGCTGAAGCTGGAAGAGAAGGCGCTGTTCGGCAGTGAAGATTTCTCCTCCTATCAGGAGAAAATTCCGGGGACGTTCCTGTTTATTGGCTGTGGTAATAAAGAGAAAGGAGCGACGTGGAACGTGCATAACCCGCATTTCCGCATTGATGAGGACGCGCTGGCGGTGGGGATTAAGACCCATATTGCGCTGGTGAGTCAGCTGTTGAATATTGAGTAAATTTCCCTTCATCCGCCCCCTATTCCCAAAGAGAAGAGGGGGCGTTTTGCGCTAATTGATGTTAAGCGAATAAACGGCGGGCAGCGCACCGGCTGATTTCACTAGCTCAAGCGTGATTTTTGACGCAGTCATCGGCGTCTTCAGCGTATGGTGGCAAAGCGAATGGTGGTTTTCTTTCACTTCTGTAATCAACAGGTTATCAACCCATAACCGGTAGTGGGTGACGCAGTGAGGCGTAACCGCCTCGGCATGGCCCATCTGCACGGTTTCCATCGCATTATCGAAATCGTTATCCAGCATCAGCGTCAGCGAGCGGATTGTCAGCGGCGTATCCCATTCCCAGGTCAAACGCGGTGCGGCGTCATCCGGTGCGGGTACCCAGCCGTTAGTCTGCAGTTCCGGGCGCAGGCGGCCGTTGAGCAGATTTTGCACGTTATAGCAGCGCAGCGGTGTGGCGAAACGCAGGGCGGGCATCACCTGATGAGGGCGGCGGCGCGGCACCCAGAAATCAAATGCCTCAACGCCGAAATCACCGTCAACCACCTGACGAGGGTGCTTCGCAACGCGAGCATTCTGGCTGTTGAAGACCGTCATTATGCCCGGTAGCATTAAATCGCTCAGCGCGATCTCAACGTCACTGTTGCGCTCAAAGGCGATAAACAGGTAGCGGTCGGCATCGCACTTGCCGTTAAATTCCACGCGGTATTCGCCAGCTTGCTGAACCGACAGCGTACGTTCGTCCAGCAGCGTGTCGGCGCAATAGTTGGCGGCCTTTTGGCTGCTCAACAGGCTAATTTTTACCGTCTGAGAGGCCGCTGCCCGCAGGGTAAAATGCAGCGCCGGAAGCGACTCATCTGCCTTCACTGGCAGTAACAGCGCCATGCGTTCATCCAGCGCCATCCAGCGACCGCTGGCGGGAAGTTCGCTCAACGCCATTTCACTGCTGGCGGAGACCCGCGCGCCGCGCGACGGATCGCGTAGCTGCTGGCGTGGGATATAGCAGCCGGACTGCTGCAAATGCTGCTGTAACTTTCCGATGTGATTCGCTTCCGCCAACTGCGGCGCGCTGAGCTGATGCTGCTGGCACAGCGCGGCGGCGCGGCCAACGACTTCGCCGAGTAGCCCGCAGGTACACATTACGCGGGCGCTGCCGAAGGCTACGTGAGAAGCCGAAATCAGGCGGCCGGTCAGGAACAGATTGTCCAGCGAGCGGCTGTAAAGGCTGCGATAGGGAATAGTGTAGGTGCCTTTACTGTGGAACTGGCGGCAGCCATCGTGCTGGCTGTAGACGCCGTCTGCCGGGTGCAGGTCGATGGACCAGCCCCCGTACCCCACCGCATCGTAATGGTCGCGCTGCTCAATGATATCCTGCTGGCACAGCAGATGGTCGCCGATAAAACGACGGCTTTCACGTTTACCGGGAATAGAACCAACCCATTCGATGGTCAAATTCTCAGCTTCCGGAAACTCGCCGGAGTTTTTAATGTAATTCCAGACGCCCCAGACGATTTTCCACAGCTCCCACTTAATTTGTTCGCTGTCGTGAACGGTATCAAGTCGGCCGCCCCACTCCAGCCACCATAGATCGCAGCCGTTAAGCGTTGAGGTCAAGCGTTTGTAGCGCGGAATAGCTTCAATATCCTGGAGGGCAAATGAGGGGGGCACGAACTTCACCGCTTCGCTGCTTTTACGGGTATAGAAATAGATGGAGTGACCGAGTTTGTGACCGAAATTGTCGCCAGGAGCCATTTTTTCGCCCAGCTCTTCGGCATCTTCCGCACCGATGCGGTATTCTGCCCCAGCGAGATGCCCCAGCACGCCATCACCCGTGGCATCGCAAAACTGCGTGGCTTGAATATGGTAGAAGGTTTCGTTGACGGCGTTAAAACCAGTTGCTTCGGTAATCCGCTGGCCTTCGCGGTTCACGGCATAAATGGCGGTGTTAAGCAGCAGAGTAAGGTTCTTCTCGCGCTGCGCCAAATCCAGCAGCAGTAGGTCGAACATCATCGGATTGCCTTCTTTGTTACGCCATAAATTCTCCTCGAGGATCTCGCCCATGATACCCCCCTCACGCGACCAGCGGTTGTTGTTGCCCATATGCGAAGTAGCGCCGTTAGCCCATAGACGAACTTCACTGGAGGCGTTGCCGCCGAGCACCGGTCGGTCCTGCACCAGGACCACCTGCAAACCGTCACGGGCGGCGGCGAGGGCGGCGCAAAGCCCAGACAGACCGCCGCCAGCGACCAGAAGATCGGTACGCAGCGTTTGGTGGGGAAAATCTCGTTCATAGGTTTGCTGAAAAATTTGCATAAATTGTAATTCCTGCCTTTCTGGCGATAAAATAATAGTCTTTAAAAAAATGGGATCCCGCTATGTCGTCTCAACCTAATCAAAGCCTTATCGACGGCATTCGCTGCCTGCAATATCTGGTCTCCAGCGATCGGGCTATTGGTTGTCGCGAACTGGCGCGCCTGATGGGCATTAACCCAACCCGCGTGAATCGCCTGCTGATGACCATGGCCGCTATCGGTCTGACTACCCAGGATGAGCAGCGTCGCTACCTGCCAGGGCCTGGTATCCACGCGCTGGCGGCACAGGCGATCCGCGGTTCCACGCTGTTCTCAAAGGCCCTCCCTCTGCTGGAAACCTATGCCCCGAAAGATATCGTGGTGGCCATGGGTGTCCTATGGGAGGACCAGGTTATCTACATCTTCCACTCCCGCCCCGGCAGTCATATCAGCCAAGCGCTGGCGGGATTCCATATGATGCCGGCCTGTCAGTCGGTCATCGGTATTGCGCTGCTGGCA
This sequence comes from uncultured Kluyvera sp., assembly GCF_902485085.1. Lineage (NCBI taxonomy): Bacteria > Pseudomonadati > Pseudomonadota > Gammaproteobacteria > Enterobacterales > Enterobacteriaceae > Kluyvera > uncultured Kluyvera sp. The sequence goes on along the minus strand of NZ_CABTJS010000123.1, from coordinate 169,943 downwards.
GCAGAAAGCGATGAGGTGCTAGCTGCGCGCTTCAGTGCCGATGAAATGGCACGTATTGCGCCGTTTCTTCAGCAGCAGCGCCAGCAGGGGCACGTGGTCTGGCCGCACGATGACGGTGAGTTGTCCCTCGCACAGCCTATCCAGTTCGGTTCGCATAAAGCCGCGCTGGCCTTTGCCGGGATGTACGACGTCACCCCAGAGCAAACGGCTTCGCGGCTGGCTGAACTTGTCACGCTTTGCGACCGGTTGACGGCATAGCGCTGTCGCCGTCGAGGTCAATCTTTCCGACCACGAACAGATAAGAGCAGATCCCCAGACAGGCCAATACGGCGATGAAGCCAAGCGCTGGGGCGAAGTTGTGTCCTTCGATCAGCGCGCCGATGGCAATCGGTACAACGATGGACGAGAGTGCGCCGGTAAAGTTGAATACGCCGCCTGCCAGGCCAATCAGATGACGTGGCGCGAGAGCGGTCACAAACACCCAGGTAATTGTCGCCAGGCCGTTACCGAAGAAGGCGATGGACATAAACAGGATGATGAGCGTTGGGTTATCGGTGTAGTTGGCGCCGAGAATAAACAGCGTCAGCGCCATGCCGAGGATTACCGGCGCTTTGCGGGCAAAGCTGGTGGAGACGCCACGCCGGATCAGTCGGTCGGAAACAAATCCTGCCAGCAGCACGCCGACGAAGGCTGCAAGGTAAGGGACGGAGGCCACGTAGCCAGATTTAATGAAGTCCATATGGCGATACTGCACCAGGTACGTCGGGAACCAGGTCAGGAAGAACCAGAAGGTTGCGGAGATGGTGAACTGGCCGAAGTAGATGCCAATTAGCTTACGGCTTTTGAACATCAGCCCCAGATCCTGCCAACTGAACGGGCGCTTCGCGGCGTTCTCGCGGCTTTCCATCACGGCACCGCCCTCGCGCAGGTGATCCAGTTCGGCTTTCGATACCGATTTATGATCCAGCGGGTCGCGGTAGACGCAGTACCACAGCACGCCCCAGATCATCCCCACCACGCCGGTAATCAGAAACAGACCTCGCCAGCCGAAGAGATCCTGCACGTGGAACAACACTGGCGTCATCAGCGCCATCCCGACAAATTGAGCAGAAGAGTAGATGCCGATAGCGGTCGCGCGTTCCTGCTCCGGGAACCAACTAGAGATGACGCGGTTGTTAGACGGCATGACCGGTGCTTCAAAGGCCCCCACCCCTAAACGCAGGCCGACCAGTGAACCAAAGCTATTGGCGACGGCGTGCAGCGCGGTAATCAGCGACCAGATAAACAGCCCAACGCCATAAACCAGGCGAGAGCCAAGGCGGTCAATCAGAAAGCCACCGGGGATCTGTAGCGCGGCGTAGATCCAGCCGAAAGCAGAAAAAATTAGCCCCATTTGTAGCGGAGTAAACTGCAATTCTCCGGACATTTGCGTGGCGGCAACCGAGAGGTTGGTTCGATCCATGTAATTGATAATAATATTAATAAACACCAGGCCTAGCACAAAGAAGCGTACCCGTCCGGTTGAACGGGTGGCAGATCCTGTTATCGGTTGTTCTGACATAGTGGTGTTCTCATCATGTGAGGTTTTAAAGGGTACGAAGCGTAATATCATTGTTGTTATTGTTTCTTTTATAGAAACACTTAGTGGGATGCAAAGCGAGATATTAAGAAGTGTGATCTGTCTTAGATTTGTACAGGAATAAAACCGGTTTCAGGTTTTGGGGGAGGGAATGGATGTGGGGTTTAGTGCATCCCCCTCACCCTAACCCTCTCCCCGCAGGGGAGAGGGGACTGAATGTGCGGGCGGATGCTGCGGTACTCAAATGTTCTCCCTCTCCCTTTCAGGGAGAGGGCCGGGGTGCACGTGCCGAACCCTCACATTTAGATAAACTCAGCGGCGCGAAACTTCGCCAGCGCATCCTGCTTCTGCTCCGCCGTCATCGGGCGCAGCGGACGACGCGGGTCGCCAACGTCAATACCGTGCAGCTGCATCGCCAGCTTCCCAGCCGCCACGCCGCCGTACTGCACCAGCACGCGAATAATGGCGATCACTTTATCCATGCAGGCTGCAACGTCCTGATGATTGCCCTGATTGAAGCTGTCGATCAGGCGATGATACAGCGGTGCCGCATAGTTATAGGTGCTGCCGACCGCGCCGACCGCGCCGCAGGCCAGACCCGCGGGTAAAAACTCATCCACACCGAACGGAATATCAAACTGGCCGTTATTGACCCGCAGGCAGCGCTGGAATTCGTACATGTCGCTGGAGTTAAACTTCATCCCGGATAGATTCGGGATTTTATCCGCTGCGGCAATCAGGAACTGTTCCATGTCCAGGCTCAGCCCGGACATCCCCGAGTGATAGTAATAGAAACCTTTCGAAGGTGCGGCAGCGGCGTTGAGTCGGCAGTATTCCACCAGGTCGTCCACGTTTGAGGGCTTGAAGAAGCAAGGACCAATGACCGAGGTGGCGAAAATATCTAACGTCTCCGCATGACGGCTTAGCTCCAGCGAGTCGGCGATGCTCAGTGCGCCGGTATGCAGCGTAATGCTGAGCTTACCGTGGCTTGCCGCAACCCAGCGCTCGGCAACCTTTTTACGCTCGGCAACTGAGCAGTGGATGCCTTCGCCGGTGGTGCCAAGAACGTACACGCCCTTGACGCCCTGGCCAATGAGATGCTCGGCAATCTGGTCAATGACCGGGTAGTTCACTTCACCATGGGCATCAAAAGGGGTATGCGGTGCGGCGATAAGACCTGTTAGCTTTTCCATGTAAACCTCAATTGGTGTTTTTCTTCTTAATTAAAAGTCAAGTGAAGCATAACTCCAATTTGCGATTAAATGATACCCATGGCGAAAAGCGAGAGTATCAGAGTGTGATCGATAGCACTAAATCAGGCCTGGCGAGGCACCGTCAGCGCATCCATGGTCCGCAGCTTATTGGCCTTTGCGCGTTCCGGATCTTTTTGCACCAGCAGGGTGTAGATCAGATCCAGCACGAACAGCTGCGCGGTTTTGGTGCCGATAGAGTCGCCCTGTAGCCGCCCTTGTCGATTACCGTTAATCAGCGTGAAATCAGCCACTTTACTCAGCGGAGAACCGAGGTTGTGGGTCAGCGCAACGGTAGTGGCACCGGCATCTTTGGCCAGCTGCAGCGCGTGAGTGGTTTCCGGCGAGTGGCCCGAATGACTGATGCCGACGGCGACGTCGCCCGGTTTCAGTAAGGAGGCCTGCATATACATGAAGTGGTTGTTGGTCAGCGCGTCCACGCGCATGCCAATACGCATCAGCTTGTGCTTCATATCTTCAGCGGTGATACCGGAGGCACCCACGCCGAAAATATAGGTGCTATTGCAGGTGTACAAGGCATCAACAACCTGCTCGACCTGCTGCATATCAAGCAGATTTAGCGTCTCGGAAAGTACGTTGGCAATCACCCCTTGCAGCTTCAGGCCGATGGTATGGGCATCATCATTTTCCACTACCTCGGCATCCAGCAGGGTACTGCTGTCGTCGCTGTCGACCATCGCCAGCTCAATGGCGAGCTCCATTTTGAAGTTCTGAAACCCTTTGTAGCCGAGCAGCCGACAAAAGCGGATCACCGAGGCTTCACCGGCGTTGATCTCCTGTGAGAGATCGGCGATGGAAAGCTGCGTCACCTTGTGAGGGGAAGTCATGATGTAGTGGGCAATACGTTGTCCGACGCGGGTCAGACTGCTCTGCATGGCCCCCAGAGTATCAAGTATTTTTCCGGCTTTGACCGGTGAGTTCGGACTCTCCATTGCTTCCTGCTCTTCACGCTGACTGTGGGCATTCATGATGGGGCAGCGCCTGTTGTCAGGCAAGAAAATCGGCGTAAAAAGCGCGTAATCGCCGCCATTTTACCCGCTCCGTTGGCGAATATTGGGAATGTTGTGACCCAGATCGACTTTTCCTCCTCATCTACGCTTACCCCTATGACGTTGTTCACACATTTCATTATGCTCACTTGTGGTGCTTTGCTTCTTGTAAATAAATTAAATGGAGTTTTACTTCATTTGGGTGCGACGCACTCTTCCTCTTGGCACTTAGGTCGTGAAATTTGCTCATCACAGGAGCGCAACATGAGTGGAATTACAAAGGCCATTCCATGGTACAAACACCTTAATAAATCCCAGTGGCGGGCTTTCTCTGCCGCATGGCTTGGCTATTTGCTTGATGGTTTTGATTTTGTCTTAATTGCCCTGGTATTGACGGAAGTACAGAGCGAGTTTCAGCTCACCACCGTTCAGGCGGCGAGCATTATTTCTGCGGCGTTTATCTCTCGCTGGTTTGGCGGCCTGCTGCTGGGCGCGATGGGCGACCGCTATGGCCGTCGTCTCTCAATGGTCACCAGCATTATTCTCTTCTCGGTCGGCACGCTGGCTTGCGGCCTCGCACCGGGATACGCCTCGATGTTTATTGCCCGTATGGTTATCGGTATGGGGATGGCGGGGGAATATGGCTCCAGCGCCACCTATGTGATTGAAAGCTGGCCAAAGCATTTACGTAATAAGGCCAGCGGCTTCCTGATTTCTGGCTTTTCCGTCGGCGCGGTGGTGGCGGCGCAGGCTTACAGTCTGATCGTGCCGCTCTGGGGTTGGCGCGCGCTGTTCTTCATTGGCATTCTGCCAATTATCTTCGCGCTGTGGCTGCGGAAAAATATCCCCGAAACCGACGACTGGAAGGCGCGTCAGGCGAGTAAAACCCCGGTGCGCACCATGGTCGATATCCTCTATCGCGGTCGGCTTCGCGTGCTGAATATTGTGATGAGCGGTATGGCTATCGCGGCGCTGTGGTTCTGCTTCGCGGGTAATTTGCATAACCCGGCGATCGTTATGCTGTTAGCGCTGGTATGTACCGTCATCTTTGTCAGCTTTATGGTGCAAAGCAGCGGCAAGCGCTGGCCGACGGGCGTGATGCTGATGGTGGTGGTGCTGTTTGCCTTCCTCTATTCCTGGCCTATTCAGGCACTGTTACCAACCTATCTGAAAAGCGAACTGGGCTACAACCCGGCGACCGTGGCGCAGGTGCTGTTCTTTAGCGGCTTTGGCGCGGCGGTGGGCTGCATCGTTGGCGGCTTCCTTGGCGACTGGCTTGGTACCCGCAAAGCCTACGTATACAGCCTGCTGGCTTCCCAGGTTTTGATTATTCCCGTTTTTGCTATTGGCGGCTCCAGCATCTGGGGGCTCGGTGTCTTGCTGTTCTTCCAGCAGATGCTGGGACAGGGGATTGCCGGGATTTTGCCAAAGCTGATTGGCGGTTATTTCGATACCGACCAGCGTGCGGCGGGGCTGGGTTTTACCTACAACGTTGGTGCGCTCGGCGGCGCAGCGGCACCGGTCATCGGTGCGCTGGTGGCGCAGCACCTGAGCCTTGGCTCCGCGCTTTGCTCGCTCTCCTTTGGTTTGACCTTCGTGGTGATCCTGCTCATTGGTCTGGATATGCCGTCCCGCGTTCAGCGCTGGCTGCGCCCGGAAGCGCTGCGCACGCATGATGCTATCGACGGTAAGCCGTTCAGCGGCGCAGTGACGCGCCAGAGTGAAAAATCCGTTCCGGTTTGCGGTAAGCATTAATTCAAGGCGCCCGGACGCGCCGGGCGGTCATATTGAAGTTAAGGATGTACTTATGTCGTTGTTAGAGAAGATGGATGCAGCAATTAAACAGCACGGTGGGCTTATCGTTTCCTGTCAGCCGGTGCCCGGCAGCCCGTTAGATAAACCCGATATCGTCGCGGCAATGGCGCTGGCGGCGGTACAGGCGGGTGCCGTGGCGGTGCGAATCGAGGGGATTGAAAACCTGAAGGCAACGCGCCCGCTGATTGCGGTGCCGATTATCGGGATTGTGAAGCGCGACCTCGACGACTCCCCGGTACGCATCACGCCGTATCTCGAAGATGTCGATGCACTCGCGCAGGCCGGGGCCGATATTATTGCTTTCGACGGCACCGAACGCGTCCGCCCGGTTGCCGTGGCGGAAACCATCGCCCGGATCCACCACCATCAGCGCGTGGCGATGGCCGACTGCTCCTCGCAGCAGGATGCGGCGTTCTGTCATCAGCTGGGGGCGGATATTATCGGTACCACGCTCTCTGGCTATACCTGCGACGTGGTGCCAAAGGAGCCGGATCTACCGCTGGTGGCCGCGCTCAGCGCGAAGGGTTATCGGGTGATTGCCGAAGGGCGGTTTAACGCTCCGGCGCAGGCGGCGCAGGCAATGGCGCGCGGCGCCTGGGCGGTGACCGTGGGGTCGGCGATTACTCGTCTTGAGCACATTTGCCAGTGGTATCGCGACGCGATAATCGAGGGCGCAGTATGAACACGCTGGCGATTGATATTGGCGGGACCAAACTCGCCGCAGCGCTTATCAACGCACAGCGGCAGATAGTCGAACGTCAGATGCTACCGACGCCAGCTAGCCAGACACCGGGCGCGCTGCGTGAGGCGCTTCAGTCATTGATTGATCCGCTCGTGGGGCGATCCGAGCGTGTCGCCGTCGCCTCAACCGGTATTATTCGCCACGGCGTACTGACGGCGCTTAACCCGGATAACCTCGGCGGGCTGGCGCAGTTTCCTTTGGTAGCGACGCTGGAACAGCTCAGCGGGCTGCCGTGTCTGGCAATCAATGACGCGCAGGCGGCGGCATGGGCGGAGTATTGCGCGCTGCCGGGCGAGGTTCGCGACATGGCGTTTATTACCGTCTCCACCGGCGTGGGAGGCGGTATTGTCAGCAATGGCAAGCTGCTTTCGGGTCGTCAGGGGCTGGCGGGGCATATCGGCCACACGCTGGCAGACCCGCACGGGCCTATGTGCGGCTGCGGGCGTAGAGGCTGCGTAGAGGCGGTGGCATCGGGCCGGGCGATTGCCGCTCAGGCCGTAGATGATTTACAGGGGCTGGATGCCAAAGCCCTCTACGCGCATTATCAGCAGGGCCATCCGCAGGCGATAAGACTGATTGAACGTTCGGCCCACGCCGTGGCGCAGCTGATTGCCGATCTTAAGGCCAGCAACGACTGTGAATGCGTGGTGCTTGGCGGCAGCGTCGGTCTGGCCGACGGTTATCTGTCGTTGGTTTGCGCCCGGCTGGCGCAGGAACCGGCGGCGTTTCATACCCCTGTTTTCGCAGCTCATTACCAGCACGATGCTGGTTTACGCGGCGCGGCGCTGTGGGCAGAGGAGTTTCCATTATGATTATTGGCGATAGCCGTAACCCCGAAAAGGCGGGGTTATCTCCCACGCTGCTGGCGGCGCTGAAGCTTGCATTAGAGGCGAATCCTCAAGAGTGCGAACCGGGCTGCCACGTTTTACAAGACGATGATATCTTTATGAATGTGATGCAGTTTATGACGCAGCCTGCGCAGGCTAAGCGAGCCGAACTGCACGCGGAATATATTGATGTGCAGATCCTGTTGGCGGGAGAAGAACGCATTGATTTTGGGCTTGTCGACAGCGCCCGGCAGTGCGATGAATGGCACCGCGAAGAGGATTACCAGCTGTGTGATGAGATTGCGGTGATGCAGTCTGTCACGTTGCAGGCCGGGATGTTTGCGGTGTTTTTCCCCGGCGAGCCGCATAAGCCGGGCGTTCAGGGGACGGCTCCCGCAGAGATAAAGAAAGCAGTAGTGAAAGTGCATCGAAAGCTGCTTGAGCGGTAGGCTTTCGAGCCACCTCAGGGCCGGCTGGCACCTCGACCGGGCTACAGGAGAAGTAGCCCGGCCAAGCGAAGCGCCGCTGGGGGGAGCCGGTCAGCTTGCCGGGTTCACTTCCAGCTCAGGTTCTGGCGAACGCAGCAGCGTCCACAGAATAATCGCCCCAATCACGTCAAACGCCGCCAGTACCGCAAACAGCGGGCTGAAGCCTAAGGTGTCGGCCAGTGCGCCAACCACTAAGGCGAACAGCGTGCTCGCGGTCCATGCTGCCATGCCGGTAAAACCGTTGGCGGTGGCCACTTCGCCCGGGTCGAACATATCGGAAGAGAGCGTAATCAGCGCGCCAGACAGCGACTGGTGGGCAAAGCCGCCGACGCACAGCAGGGCGATCGCGACAAACGGGCTGCTGAACAGGCCAACCATACCCGGTAGGATCATCAGCGCCGCGCCCATGGTGACGACCAGTTTGCGGGATACCACGATATTCACGCCAAAGACGCGCTGGAAAATCCCCGGCAGATAGCCGCCAATGATGCAGCCCATATCGGCGAACAACATCGGGATCCACGCGAACATGGCGATATCTTTCAGGTTAAAACCGTAGGTGTGCACCATAAACAGCGGGATCCACGCGTTAAACGTCCCCCATGCCGGTTCAGCCAGGAAGCGCGGCAGGGCGATACCCCAGAATTTACGCTGACGCAGCAGCTGGCCGATGTGCACCTTATCCACCACCTTACGCTCCGGCTGTCCGCTGGTGATGTAGTCGAATTCGTCTTTGCTCAGGCTTTTGCACTGCCCAGGGCGGTTATAAACCAGATACCAACCCAGCGCCCAGACCATGCTGGCGATACCGACGATGATAAACGCCAGACGCCAGCTATGAATGAAGATGGCCCATGCAACCAGCGGCGGCGCAATAATCGCCCCCATGGAAGAACCAACGTTGAAATAGCCGACGGCGACGGAGCGCTCGTTATCCGGGAACCATTCGGTGACGGATTTCAGACCGGCGGGGATCATCGCACTCTCGGCAAAACCGCCCAGGCCGCGGAACAGCGCCAGACCCTGCCAGCTATTGGTGAAGGCTGCGCCAATGCAGAAAATGCCCCACATGGCACCAAACAGGGTGTAGCCGACTTTGGTGCCAAGGGTATCCAGCACATAGCCCGCGATAGGCTGTGCGATGGTGTAACAAGCGGAGAAGGTTGCCACAATCCAGGAGTACTGCTGGGTAGTAACGTGAAGATCGCTCTGCAGCGTTGGCGCTGCGGCAGAAATAGTATTGCGGGTTAAGTAACACAGAATCGTGCCAAGCGTGACAAGAGCCACCATAAACCAGCGCGTATGACCAGTGGTGCGCATAAAACTTTCCTTTACTTCTTAGAATATGAAACGGCCTGTGTTGGGTAGACAGGCACAGTTTTGGTCATACAGAGAGAAGATAATTTGCCGGGCCAGAAAGAGGCTGGAGCAACGTACTGCGGTCCATTTATGAGATTTTGTGAATCCGTGTCACATTTTTTCCGAATACTAAACCTATGTTTCAGAATTTTTTGTGATCCAATTCAAAATAATTAAGATGGCATACCACCTAAGTGTATCAAGGTAAGTAATAGCGTAATGAGGCGTGAAGAGAGCGTGGTACTGCCTGATTTACATCAATAAACAGGCAGGTTTCGGAAATTATTTTTGCAGCGGTAGGCCGGGTAAGCGAAGCGCCATTCTGACGACCGCGCACAGATTGCCGGAGGGGGCGTGCGGATTATTTGCTCAGGGAGATGAATTCGTGCAGCAGGGCGGTGAGCTGCTTCATTTTTTCTGGCGTGAACTGCTTTTCAATTTGTTGATAGGCCTCTTCCACTTTCGCCTGCGCGCGCTCGTAAAGCGCATACCCTTCTTTGGTTAGCGAAACGTACAGCTTGCGCTGATCGTTAATCGGCTTCAAGCGCAGCACCAAACCATCGCGCTCCATGCGCGTGAGGATCCCGGTCAGGCTGGGGCGCAAAATACAGGTGGCGGCGGCCAGGTCGTGGAAATCCATCGACGGGTTATCGACCAGCACGCGGACAATGCGCCACTGCTGCTCCGTCAGGTTGTGCTGCTTTACGATCGGCCGAAAATAGGTCATTGCCACTTCCCGCGCCTGCATCAGGGCGATGGTTAAAGAATCGTGCATTCTGCCTCTCCAGCCTTCTCATCATTAATATATGAACAATAAAGCAATGTTGCTTTTATCAACAGGTAATTTTTACCTAAAACCAGTCATTAACGCAACGTTGTTTTTATAACTTATTGATAAATAATAACTACATTTATTTTGTGTGAAATTATTGTTAATCAAGTCACAAAAAAATGACATGCGTTTGCTAAATGAGCAGCGGAAGCATAAAACACATCATTAACATATTAATGAACTGTTCGCTGTCCTGAGGAGCTGTAAATGAAAGGTACCGTTTTCGCCGTGGCGCTCAACCACCGCAGCCAGCTTGATGCCTGGCGCGACGCATTCGAGCAGGCCCCCTATAAGGCACCGCCTAAAACCGCCGTCTGGTTTATCAAACCGCACAATACCGTCACCGAAGGCGGTCAGCCGATCCCGTTCCCGCAGGGTGAGACGGTATTAAGCGGTGCGACGGTAGCGTTGGTGGTGGGCAAAACGGCCCGTAAAGTCCGCGTAGAGGAAGCCGCCGACTATATCGCCGGTTACGCGCTGGCAAATGAAGTCAGCCTGCCGGAAGAGAGCTTCTACCGCCCGGCGATTAAAGCCAAATGCCGCGATGGTTTCTGCCCGCTGGGCGACGTGGTGAGCGTGGCTAACGTCGACAACCTGACCATCATCACCGAAATTAACGGTCGTCACGCCGACCAGTGGAACACCGCCGACCTCAAGCGCAGCGCCGCCGAGCTGCTGAGCGCCCTGAGCGATTTCGCTACCCTGAACCCAGGCGATGCCATTCTGATCGGTACCCCGCACAACCGCGTTGCACTGCGCACCGGTGACCAGGTACGCGTGCTGGCGGAAGGCTTCCCGCCGCTGGAAAACCCGGTGGTTGCCGAAGCGGATGCCCGTCCGGTGTCGCGTCCGCACGACCACGGCACCCTGTTCGCGCTGGGGCTGAACTACGCCGACCACGCCAGCGAGCTGGACTTTAAGCCGCCGGAAGAGCCGCTGGTGTTTATCAAAGCGCCTAACACTTTCAACGGCGACAACCAAACTTCGGTACGCCCGGACAACGTCGAGTACATGCACTACGAGTCTGAGCTGGTGGTGGTGATTGGCAAAACCGCACGCAAGGTGAGCGAAGCCGATGCCATGGACTACGTCGCGGGCTATACGGTCTGCAACGACTACGCTATCCGCGACTATCTGGAAAACTACTATCGCCCGAACCTGCGGGTAAAAAGCCGCGACGGACTGACGCCGATTTCCCCTAACGTCGTGCCTAAAGCGGCGATTCCCGACCCGCATAACTTAACCCTGCGCACCTACGTTAACGGCGAGCTGCGTCAGGAAGGCACCACGGCGGATCTGATCTTCAGCGTGCCGTTCCTCGTCTCTTACCTCAGCGAATTTATGACCCTGCAACCTGGCGACATGATCGCCACCGGTACGCCGAAAGGGCTGTCCGACGTGGTGCCGGGCGATGAAGTGGTAGTGGAAGTGGAGGGCGTGGGTCGCCTGGTGAACCGGATTGTCAGCGAGGAGTCTGCAAAATGAAAAAGATTAACCATTGGATCAACGGCAAAAACGTCGCCAGCCAGGACTATTTCCACACCACTAACCCGGCCACCGGTGACGTGCTGGCGGAAGTCGCTTCCGGCGGTGAAGCGGAAGTGAACCAGGCCGTGGCGGCCGCGAAAGAGGCTTTCCCGAAGTGGGCCAACCTGCCGATGAAAGAGCGTGCGCGCCTGATGCGCCGTCTGGGCGACCTGATTGACCAGAACGTGCCGGAAATCGCGGCGATGGAAACCGCCGACACCGGTCTGCCGATTCACCAGACCAAAAACGTGCTGATCCCACGCGCCTCACACAACTTCGAGTTCTTCGCCGAAGTGTGCCAGCAGATGAACGGCAAAACCTACCCGGTCGATGACAAGATGCTCAACTACACCCTCGTGCAGCCGGTGGGCGTATGCGCGCTGGTGTCGCCGTGGAACGTGCCGTTTATGACGGCGACCTGGAAGGTGGCACCGTGCCTGGCGCTGGGCAACACCGCGGTGCTGAAGATGTCCGAACTGTCGCCGCTGACCGCCGACCGCTTGGGCGAGCTGGCGCTGGAAGCCGGCATTCCGGCGGGCGTGCTGAACGTGGTGCAGGGCTACGGCGCTAGCGCCGGTGATGCGCTGGTGCGTCATCACGATGTGCGCGCCGTCTCCTTTACCGGCGGCACAGCCACCGGGCGCAATATCATGAAAAACGCCGGGCTGAAGAAATATTCGATGGAGCTGGGCGGTAAATCACCGGTGCTGATTTTTGAAGATGCCGACATTGAACGCGCCCTGGACGCCGCGCTGTTCACCATCTTCTCCATCAACGGCGAACGCTGCACCGCCGGTTCGCGCATTTTTATCCAGCAGAGCATCTACCCGGAGTTCGTCAAACGCTTTGCCGAACGCGCCAACCGACTGCGCGTGGGCGACCCGAACGACCCGAATACCCAGGTCGGCGCGCTGATTAGCCAACAGCACTGGGAAAAAGTCTCCGGCTATATCCGCCTCGGCATCGAAGAGGGCGCGACCCTGCTGGCCGGTGGCCCGGAAAAACCGACCGATCTGCCTGCACATCTTAAGAACGGCAACTTCCTGCGTCCAACGGTGCTGGCGGATGTCGATAACCGCATGCGCGTAGCCCAGGAAGAGATTTTTGGCCCGGTTGCCTGTCTGCTGCCGTTCAAAGACGAAGCGGAAGGGCTGCGTCTGGCGAACGATATTGAATACGGTCTGGCCTCTTATATCTGGACCCAGGACGTCAGCAAAGTACTGCGTCTGGCGCGCGGTATCGAAGCCGGGATGGTATTCGTCAACACCCAGAACGTGCGCGACCTGCGCCAGCCGTTCGGCGGCGTGAAGGCCTCTGGCACGGGCCGTGAAGGCGGAGAGTACAGCTTCGAGGTGTTTGCGGAAATGAAAAACGTCTGCATCTCGATGGGCGATCATCCAATCCCGAAATGGGGAGTCTGATATGGGTAAGTTAGCGTTAGCAGCAAAAATCACGCACGTGCCGTCGATGTACCTTTCTGAAATTCCGGGGAAAAACTTCGGCTGCCGTCAGTCAGCCATTGATGGTCACAAAGAGATTGGCAAGCGCTGCCGCGAGATGGGCGTCGACACCATTATCGTGTTCGATACCCACTGGCTGGTCAACAGCGCCTACCACATCAACTGCGCGGAGAGCTTTAAGGGTATCTATACCAGCAACGAGCTGCCGCATTTTATCCGCGATATGACCTACGACTATGACGGTAACCCGGAACTGGGTCAGTTGATTGCCGACGAAGCCGTCGCGCTGGGCGTGCGCGCCAAAGCGCATAACATTCCGAGCCTGAAGCTGGAGTACGGCACGCTGGTGCCGATGCGCTATATGAACGCTGACAAGCACTTCAAAGTGGTGTCCATCTCGGCGTTCTGCACCGTGCACGACTTTGCCGACAGCCGCAGGCTGGGTGAAGCCATTTTGAAGGCCATCGAGAAATACGACGGAACGGTGGCGGTGTTTGCCAGCGGCTCGCTGTCGCACCGCTTTATCGATGACCAGCGTGCGGAAGAGGGGATGAACAGCTACACCCGCGAGTTCGACCACCAGATGGACGAGCGTGTGGTCAAGCTGTGGCGCGAAGGCAAGTTCAAAGAGTTCTGCACCATGCTGCCGGAGTACGCCGACTACTGCTACGGCGAAGGCAATATGCACGACACCGTGATGCTGCTGGGGATGCTGGGCTGGGATAAGTACGACGGCAAGGTGGAGTTTATCACCGACCTGTTTGCCAGCTCAGGAACCGGGCAGGTGAACGCCGTATTCCCGCTGCCTACGTGAGGAACGACCATGCCGCACTTTATTGCTGAATGCACGACCAACATCCGCGAACAGGCTGATTTACCGGGCCTGTTCAGCAAGGTGAACGAGGCGCTGGCCGCCACCGGGATTTTCCCGATCGGCGGTATCCGCAGCCGCGCCCACTGGCTGGATACCTGGCAGATGGCTGACGGGAAGCACGATTACGCGTTTGTGCACATGACGCTGAAAATTGGCACCGGTCGCTGTCTGGAAAGCCGTCAGGAGGTGGGTGAGATGCTGTTTGGGTTGATTAAAGCCCACTTCGCCGCGCTGATGGACAGCCGCTATCTGGCGCTGTCGTTTGAGATAGACGAACTGCACCCAACGCTCAATTACAAACAGAACAACGTGCACGCGTTATTTAAATAAAACATTGGCACGGTCAGTCCCCTCGCCCCTTTGGGGAGAGGGTTAGGGTGAGGGGGAGATCTCTGCGGCCTGATGCCCTCACCCCGGCCCTCTCCCACAGGGAGAGGGAGAAAACACAGCCACAGGAATCACTATGCTCGATAAACAGACCCGTACCCTGATTGCCCAGCGGCTGAATCAGGCTGAAAAACAGCGTGAGCAGATCCGTGCCGTCTCGCTGGATTACCCGGACATCACCATTGAAGACGCCTATGCCGTCCAGCGCGAATGGGTTGAGATGAAGATTGCCGAAGGGCGCACGCTCAAGGGCCACAAAATCGGCCTGACCTCAAAAGCGATGCAGGCCAGCTCGCAGATTAGCGAACCGGACTACGGCGCGCTGCTCGATGACATGTTTTTCCACGACGGCAGCGATATTCCGACCGACCGCTTTATCGTGCCGCGCATTGAAGTGGAGCTGGCGTTCGTGCTGGCAAAACCGCTGCGCGGACCGAACTGCACGCTGTTCGATGTCTATAACGCCACCGACTACGTGATCCCGGCGCTGGAGCTGATTGACGCCCGCAGCCACAACGTGGACCCGGAAACTCAGCGCCCGCGTAAGGTGTTCGACACCATCTCCGATAACGCGGCTAACGCGGGCGTGATCCTCGGCGGCCGCCCGATTAAGCCCGATGAACTGGACCTGCGCTGGATCTCCGCGCTGCTGTATCGCAACGGCGTGATTGAAGAGACCGGCGTCGCTGCGGGCGTGCTTAACCACCCGGCGAACGGCGTGGCGTGGCTGGCGAACAAGCTGGCGCCGTACGATGTTCAGCTGGAAGCGGGGCAGATTATTCTCGGTGGCTCGTTCACCCGTCCGGTTCCGGCGCGTAAGGGCGACACCTTCCACGTCGATTACGGCAACATGGGCGCGATCACCTGCCGGTTCGTTTAAAAGGAAATGACGATGATGAAGAACAGTTTTAAAGATGCGCTGAAAGCAGGCCAGCCGCAAATTGGCCTGTGGCTAGGGCTTTCCAGCAGCTACAGCGCTGAATTGCTGGCGGGGGCGGGCTTCGACTGGCTGCTGATTGACGGTGAACACGCGCCGAACAACGTCCAGACGGTGCTGACCCAGCTACAGGCGATTGCGCCATACCCCAGTCAGCCGGTGGTGCGTCCGTCGTGGAACGATGCGGTGCAGATTAAACAGCTGCTCGACGTGGGCGCGCAGACCCTGCTGGTGCCGATGGTGCAGAACGCCGATGAAGCGCGGGCGGCGGTGGCGGCGACGCGCTATCCACCGCTGGGCGTTCGCGGTGTGGGCAGCGCGCTGGCGCGTGCATCCCGCTGGAACCGCGTGCCGGACTATATCCATCAGGCCAACGAAGCGATGTGCGTGCTGGTGCAGATTGAAACCCGCGAAGCGGTGAGTAACCTGGCGCAGATCCTCGATGTCGACGGCGTGGACGGCGTGTTTATCGGTCCGGCGGATCTCAGCGCCGATATGGGCTTTGCCGGTAATCCGCAGCACCCGGAAGTGCAGGCGACCATTGAAAAAGCCATCGTGCAGATTCGTGCGGCGGGGAAAGCGCCGGGCATTCTGATGGCAAATGAACCGCTGGCGAAGCGTTATCTGGAGCTGGGGGCGCTGTTTGTCGCCGTCGGCGTCGATACCACGCTGCTGGCCCGCGGCGCAGAAGCGCTGGCGGCGCGCTTTGGCGCGGAGAAAACCTCGCTGGGTTCGTCCGGCGTGTATTAACCCCTGCCGGATGGCGCTGCGCTTATCTGGCCTCCCCGAAAGCCCGGCAAGCAAAGCGCCCCGGGCAAACCCTGCTTCACCCTACGCAAATTCCCATCAGAGGAAAGGATAATGAGCGATACATCACCTGCCATTCCGGAGCAACTCAACCCGGCCGACCAGCATAAGCAGCTGACGGCGGGCCAACAATCGGTTATCAACAAACTGTTTCGTCGTCTGGTTCTGTTTTTGTTTGTGCTGTTTATCTTCTCATTCTTAGACCGTATTAATATCGGCTTTGCCGGGCTGACGATGGGGGCGGATCTCGGCCTCAACGCCACCATGTTCGGCCTCGCCACCACGCTGTTCTACGCCACCTATGTGATTTTCGGCATTCCCAGCAACATCATGCTGAGCATCGTCGGCGCGCGGCGCTGGATTGCCACCATTATGGTGCTGTGGGGCATTGCCTCTACCGCCACTATGTTCGCCGTCGGGCCAAAAAGCCTCTACGTGCTGCGCATGCTGGTGGGCATCACCGAAGCCGGATTCCTGCCTGGCATTCTGCTGTATTTAACCTACTGGTTCCCGGCGTTCTTCCGCGCCCGCGCCAACGCCCTGTTTATGATTGCCATGCCGGTGACCACCGCGCTGGGCTCAATTGTCTCGGGCTATATTCTGTCGATGGACGGTCTGCTGAACATGCACGGCTGGCAGTGGCTGTTTCTGCTGGAAGGTTTCCCGGCGGTGCTGCTCGGTGTGATGGTCTGGTACTGGCTTGATGATTCCCCGGCGAAGGCCAAATGGCTGACCGACGAGGATAAAAAGTGCTTACAGGAGATGATGGATAAAGACCATCTGACGCTAGTGCAGCCGGAAGGGGCGGTTAGCCACAGCGCCATGCAAAAGCGCAGCCTGTGGCGCGAAGTATTTACGCCGATCGTCCTGATGTACACGCTGGCCTACTTCTGCCTGACCAACACGCTCAGCGCCATCAGCATCTGGACGCCGCAGATCCTCAAAAGCTTTAACGAGGGCAGCAGTAACATCACCATCGGCTTGCTGGCGGCTATTCCGCAGGTGTGCACCATTCTCGGCATGATTTACTGGAGCCGCCATTCCGATAAATACCAGGAGCGTAAGCACCACACGGCGCTGCCGTTCCTGTTTGCCGCCGCGGGCTGGCTGCTGGCCTCGGCGACCAGCCATAGCCTGATCCAACTTTTGGGGATCGTGATGGCATCGACGGGCTCATTCAGTGCGATGGCGATCTTCTGGACCACGCCGGATCAATCGATCAGCCTGCGCGCTCGCGCGATCGGTATTGCGGTGATCAACGCCACCGGCAACATCGGATCGGCATTAAGTCCGTTTATGATCGGCTGGCTGAAGGATGTGACCGGTAGCTTTAACAGCGGGTTGTGGTTTGTCGCCGCGCTGCTGGTGCTGGGGTCGGTGATTATCTGGGCGATCCCGATGAAATCCTCACGCCCGCGCGCCACGCCGTAAGGAGCCGACGCCATGTGCCAGCGTGCGATTACCAATATCGATATCAGTACCGAGTACGAAGAGAGCCTCGGCAGTAAAGACGTGCACTATCAGTCATTCGCCCGCATGGCGGCGTTTTTTGGTCGCGATATGCAGGCGCATCGACACGATCAGTTTTTCCAGATGCACTTTCTTGATACCGGGCAGATTGAGCTGCAGCTCGACGATCATCGCTATTCGGTGCAGGCACCGCTGTTCGTGCTGACGCCGCCGTCGGTGCCGCACGCGTTTATTACCCAGTCGGACAGCGACGGCCACGTGCTGACGGTGCGGGAAGATTTGGTCTGGCCGCTGCTGGAGGTGCTGTACCCCGGCACCCGCGAGGCGTTCGGCCTGCCTGGGATGTGCCTGTCGCTGGCGGATAAGCCCGATGAACTGGCGGCGCTGGCACACTACTGGCGGCTGATTCAGCGCGAGTCGACGTCTGAGCTGCCGGGGCGCGAGCATACGCTGGTGCTGCTCGCGCAGGCGGTGTTCACACTGCTGCTGCGTAATGCGCCGCTGGACGACCACGCTGCCAGCGGCGTGCGGGGCGAACTGAAGCTGTTCCAGCGCTTTAACCAGATGATTGATAACCACTATCACCGTCACTGGACGGTGCCGGACTACGCCAGCGAACTGCACCTGACGGAATCCCGGCTGACGGATATCTGCCGTCGGTTTGCCAACCGTCCGCCGAAGCGGCTGATTTTCGATAGGCAATTGCGTGAGGCCAAGCGGCTGCTGCTGTTTTCTGATAGTGCGGTGAGCGAGATTGCCTGGCAGCTTGGGTTTAAAGACCCGGCCTATTTTGCCCGTTTTTTTAACCGCTTAGTGGGATGCTCGCCGAGCGCGTTTCGTGCGCAGAAAGTACCGGTGTCGTAGTTGCCCCTCACCCTAACCCTCTCCCCATAGGGGAGAGGGGACCGACCGTGCGGTTTTCACCTACAGCGCCGCCGTTTTGCTTTTCCCCCTCGCCCCTATGGGGAGAGGGCCGGGGTGAGGGGGCAACCGCGCACCAAACCCCACCCAGATCACAGAACCGCCCCTCGCCCGAAAAGTACCCGCCGTTGACCCAAAAGTCTCTTCACCGCTCACCCTTTAAACGCTTCAATTAAGAAACAAGAACAAAACATAAATTTAACAAATCCGATGAATACTGGAGCGTACCCGAATGAAACCTGAAGATTTCCGCGCAGACACCAAACGCCCGTTAACCGGTGAAGAGTACCTGAAAAGCCTGCAGGACGGCCGTGAGATCTATATCTACGGCGAGCGCGTCAAGGATGTCTCCACCCATCCTGCGTTCCGCAATGCGGCGGCCTCCGTTGGCCAGCTCTACGATGCGCTGCACAAACCAGAAATGCAGGACAAGCTGTGCTGGAACACCGATACCGGCAGCGGCGGCTACACCCACAAATTCTTCCGCGTGGCGAAAAGTGCCGACGACCTGCGTCAGCAGCGTGATGCCATCGCCGAGTGGTCACGTCTCTCCTACGGCTGGATGGGGCGTACGCCAGACTACAAAGCAGCTTTCGGCAGCGCGCTGGGGGCGAACCCGGCGTTCTACGGCCAGTTTGAGCAGAACGCTCGCCACTGGTATTCCCGCATTCAGGAAACCGGCCTGTATTTCAACCACGCCATCGTTAACCCACCAATCGACCGCCACAAGCCGGCAGATGAAGTAAAAGATGTCTACATCAAGCTGGAAAAAGAGACCGATGCCGGGATTATCGTCAGCGGCGCAAAAGTGGTGGCCACTAACTCGGCGTTGACCCACTACAACATGATTGGCTTCGGCTCCGCGCAGGTGATGGGCGAAAACCCGGACTTCGCGCTGATGTTCGTCGCACCAATGGATGCCGAAGGCGTGAAGCTGATTTCCCGCGCTTCCTACGAGCTGGTGGCGGGCGCAACCGGCTCACCGTACGACTATCCGCTCTCCAGCCGCTTTGACGAAAACGACGCGATCCTGGTGATGGATAAGGTGCTGATCCCATGGGAAAACGTGCTGATTTACCGTGATTTCGATCGCTGCCGTCGCTGGACGATGGAAGGCGGTTTCGCCCGTATGTATCCGTTGCAGGCGTGCGTACGTTTGGCGGTGAAGCTCGATTTCATCACCGGCCTGCTGAAAAAATCGCTGGAGTGCACCGGCACTTCTGAGTTCCGCGGCGTGCAGGCGGACCTCGGTGAAGTGGTGGCGTGGCGCAACATGTTCTGGGCGCTGAGCGACTCCATGTGTTCTGAAGCGACCCCGTGGGTTAACGGCGCGTACCTGCCGGATCACGCGGCGCTGCAAACCTACCGCGTGATGGCCCCGATGGCCTACGCCAAGATTAAAAACATTATTGAACGTAACGTCACCAGCGGCCTGATCTACCTGCCGTCGAGCGCTCGCGATCTGAACAATCCGCAGATCGACCAGTATCTGGCGAAGTACGTGCGTGGCTCCAACGGAATGGATCACGTTGAGCGCATCAAGATCCTCAAACTGATGTGGGACGCCATCGGCAGCGAGTTCGGCGGCCGTCACGAGCTGTATGAAATTAACTACTCCGGTAGCCAGGATGAAATTCGACTGCAGTGTCTGCGTCAGGCGCAGACCTCCGGCAATATGGACAAAATGATGGCGATGGTCGATCGCTGCCTGTCTGAATACGACCAGAACGGCTGGACGGTGCCACACCTGCACAATAATGCTGATATTAATCTGCTGGATAAGCTGCTGAAGTAATTCGCAGCAGGAGGTCAAAATGCAATTAGATGAACAACGTCTGCGTTTTCGCGATGCTATGGCCAGCCTGTCGGCCGCCGTTAACGTCGTTACCACTGAAGGGGAAGCGGGCCGCTGCGGGATCACCGCCACCGCCGTCTGCTCGGTTACCGACACGCCGCCATCGGTAATGGTCTGTATCAACGCCAACAGCGCCATGAATCCGGTGTTTCAGGGTAACGGCAAGCTGTGCATCAACGTGCTCAACCACGAGCAGGAGATTATGGCGCGCCACTTCGCCGGGATGACCGGCATGGCGATGGACGAGCGCTTCGGGCTTTCCGGCTGGCAGCGTGGCGCGCTGGAACAACCGGTGCTGAAAGGGGCGCTGGCAAGTCTGGAAGGTGAAATTCGTCAGGTACAGACCATCGGCAGCCATCTGGTCTACCTGGTGGAGATTCAGAACATTGCATTGGGGGAAGCGGAGAGCCACGGGCTTATCTATTTCAAACGCCGTTTTCATCCGGTGATGATGGAGGCGGAAGCACTGGCCTAACCCTCTCCCATGTAGCCCGGATGAGGTGCGTAAGCGCCGACTCCGGGTTTACTCAGTCGCCCACGCAGTTCTGCGTATCAGCATCAAATAAATAGATAAAATATCGGGCGCTCGGATAGGCGTTGGATGGAGAAATAAAGGAATGATTGATATTGGTCGCAGAAAGGGGAACGGCTCGAAGTATTATTCATGCCACTTTATATTAACGCAAAGCCATTTGCTCAGCGCAATAATTCATTAGTGCTATTAATCAATCAAAATACGTACTTCGGCATTATTTTTCCGTATTTTTTTTCAAACGTGATAATGCGAGATTTATCATCTCTTCCGCATGCTGGCGGGCAAATTTTGTCAGCGTTGTTTTGCTAAAATGCTGACCGCATCCGGCGCAGGATAAAGGATATTCGTCGGCAGAATTCGTTATTTTTTCAACATCAGCGATTTCTGTTGTATGTTTGCATTTAGGGCATGAATATTTAATTAAAATCACAAACCGGCCTCCTTTATTCTTGCTCTAAAATAATTCAATAGCACATATTGTTAAAGCACTTGTGATTATTAAATAGCCACTCATTAGGCGTTGGTTGATGAATGGGTTGTTTTTTGACCTGTTCATGAGGCGAGTGGCGCGCTAACGGAAAAGGACGGGAAAGCGATGGATAAGCAATTCGTACAGGGGAGTATGAGCGAAGCCGATAAACTCGCGGATATTCTTAACCGCAATTCGGATTGGGTCTGGGAAGTTGACGTGCAGGGGCGTTACGTTTGGGTGTCCAACGTGGTGAATAACCTGCTGGGTTACTCGCCTGAAGAGGTCCTTGGCCGTTCGCCGTTTGATTTTATGGCGCCCACTGAATCGGAGCGGGCGCAGAAATATTTTGGCGATGTACTGGCGTCTCAGCAACCGTTTAACGGCATGATTAACCGCAACCGTCGGGCAGATGGCAGCGTGGTGATTATCGAAACTAGCGGTATTCCGCTGTTTGATGCCCAGGGGCAGTTAACCGGATATCGCGGTATTGACCGCGATATCTCGCAGCTTGGCGAACGGGTATTGCAGCTGGAGTCTATCTATCAGAACACGCCGCTGGCGCTGTGCGTGATTAACCGTTTTGGACAGCTCACCAAAGCAAATAAAGCGATGGGCGAGCTGCTCGGCCAGCCGGAAGATACGCTGATTGGGCAATGTCTACGGGACATTATGCCGGAGTGGAATCTCTTGTTTCAGCAGGATTTCATCTTGCTTGATGCCGGGGAAACGATAGCCAGCAAAGAAGTTTTCCTCTACGGGCGCTATTTCTACATTAAATCGATGCCGGTTTACGACGCGGGCGGCAATGTGGCGGGGATCTCCTCCGCGTGGATGGACATCACCGACCGCAAGATGGCGGAACAGCAGCTCGCCAGCGCCAACCAGGTGCTGTTGCAGTACGCCGAGCGGGACCATCTCACCGGGCTTTTCAATCGTCGCTATATGGACGAGCGCCTGAACTATGAAATCACCCGCGCCCAGCGCGAGGGCTCATCGCTCTCGCTTTGCATGGCCGACCTCGATTTTTTCAAACGCTATAACGATACCTACGGTCATCAGGCGGGCGACCGCGTACTGCGTGCGGTGGCAGATGCGCTCAAAAGGGGAGTGCGCCCGGACGATAGCGTCAGCCGCTACGGTGGTGAAGAGTTTTTGATTATGCTGCCGGATACCGATGCTGAAGGCGCACGGGCGGTGGCAGAACGTCTGCGTGAGCGGGTGATGGATCTCAACATTGTGCATGAAACCAGCCCGATTGGCGGCGTGCTGACCATCAGTCTTGGCGTGATGACCTGGGATGCGCCGCGGTATGTTTGCAGCATCCAGAGTGTGGTTGATATAGGTGCCGAGCTTATCAGCAGCAGCGATGCGGCGCTCTATCGCGCCAAACAGACGGGACGTAACCGCGTCGTGGTGGCGTAAGCTGAACGTTCGGCAATTGATTCACCACAAAGAGGCTCATCACGAGCCTCTTTATAATCGAGCCAACTCCTCTACTGTGATGGTATCGAAACATGGCTTATCAGCTGAACCTCAACTGGCCGGAATTTTTAGAAAAATACTGGCAGAAGCAACCGGTTGTCCTGAAGAACGCTTTCCCGAACTTCGTTGACCCGATTACCCCGGACGAACTGGCCGGTCTGGCGATGGAGATGGAAGTCGACAGCCGCCTGGTCAGCCACGCCGACGGAAAATGGCAGGCCAGCAACGGCCCGTTTGAAGATTTTGACCATCTGGGCGAGGAAAACTGGTCGCTGCTGGCGCAGGCGGTGAACCACTGGCATGAGCCTTCCGCTGAGCTGGTGCGCCCGTTCCGCGTGCTGCCGGACTGGCGTCTGGACGATCTGATGATCTCCTTCTCGGTTCCGGGCGGCGGCGTGGGGCCGCATATCGACCCGTACGACGTATTTATTATCCAGGGCATGGGGCGTCGTCGCTGGCGCGTGGGCGATGCCCTACCGTTAAAACAGCACTGCCCGCACCCGGCGCTGCTGCACGTTGAGCCGTTTACGCCGATTATCGAAGTGGAAATGGAGCCGGGCGATATTCTCTATATTCCGCCGGGATTCCCGCATGACGGCTATACCTTTGAAGCAACGCTGAACTACTCCGTTGGCTTCCGTGGGCCGAACGGTCGCGATCTTATCAGCAGCTTTGCCGATTACGCGCTGGAAAACGATCTGGGTGAGAAGTATTACACCGATCCCGATCTCACCTGTCGCGAACATGCGGGTAAAGTGGAAGATCATGAGCTGGAACGTCTGCGCACCATGATGATCGATATGATCCGCCAACCGGATGATTTTAAGCAGTGGTTCGGTAGCTTTATCAGCACGCCGCGTCATGAACTGGATCTTGCGCCAGCCGAGCCGCCGTATGAGCCGGAAGAGGTTGCTACCGCGCTGGAAGACGGTGAAACCCTGCGTCGTCTGAACGGGCTGCGAGTGCTGAGCATTGGCGGTTGCTTCTTTATTAACAGCGAGCGGGTGGAAACCTGTGCGCCGCAGGCGATGGATGCGCTGAGCCGCTTTACTGAAGTGGATAAAACGCTGCTGGGTGAGGCGCTGCAGAATCCGGCGTTTGTGGTGGAACTGACGACGTTGATTAATCAGGGGTACTGGTTCTTTGACGAGTAAGCGGTGAGGGTGCGCGTTGTGCCCTCACCCCGGCCCTCTCCCTGGAAGGGAGAGGGAGAAAACAACCCGCACCCTCCCTCATTTCTAGTGATTCCCCCGCTTTGCAATTGACGCACATTCGTTGTATAACCTTCTTCTTATTTGGATGTTTAGATGTCCATACGTTTAGAAGGTAATAATGCAAAACACAACACAACAACAAGGTGGGCAATTAAAGCGCACCATGAAAACCCGTCACCTGATTATGCTGTCGCTGGGTGGCGTTATTGGCACAGGGCTGTTCTTTAATACCGGCTATATCATCTCCACCACCGGCGCGGCAGGAACGCTGCTGGCCTACCTGATTGGCGCACTGGTTGTCTGGCTGGTGATGCAGTGTCTGGGTGAGCTGTCGGTAGCGATGCCGGAAACCGGCGCGTTCCATCTGTACGCTTCACGTTATATTGGCCCGGCTACCGGTTACACCGTGGCGTGGCTCTATTGGCTGACCTGGACGGTGGCGCTCGGTTCGAGCTTTACCGCCGCCGGATTTTGTATGCAGTACTGGTTCCCGCAGGTGCCGGTGTGGATCTGGTGTCTGCTGTTCTGCGTGATGATTTTTGGCCTCAACGTTATTTCGACGCGCTTCTTTGCCGAAGGGGAATTCTGGTTCTCACTGGTGAAGGTGATTACCATCATCGCGTTCATTATTCTTGGCGGTGCGGCTATCTTTGGCTTTATTCCGATGCAGGACGGCTCACCCGCGCCGGGGCTGTCGAACATTACCGCTGAGGGTTGGTTCCCGCACGGTGGCCTGCCGATTCTGATGACCATGGTGGCGGTGAACTTTGCGTTTTCCGGCACCGAACTTATCGGTATTGCTGCTGGTGAAACCGAGAACCCACACAAGGTGATTCCGGTCGCCATTCGAACCACCATCGCGCGGTTGATTATCTTCTTTATCGGCACCGTATTTGTGCTGGCGGCGCTGATCCCGATGCAGCAGGCGGGCGTGGAAAAAAGTCCGTTCGTGCTGGTGTTTGAGAAGGTGGGGATTCCCTACGCGGCAGATATTTTCAACTTCGTGATTCTGACGGCGATTCTGTCGGCGGCGAACTCCGGGCTGTACGCCTCTGGCCGTATGCTGTGGTCGCTTTCTAACGAGCGTACGCTGCCGCGCTGCTTCTCGCAGGTGACGAAAAACGGCGTGCCGCTGGTGGCGCTGTCGGTGAGTATGCTTGGCGGGCTGCTGGCCCTGTTTTCCAGCATCGTCGCGCCGGATACCGTGTTCGTCGCGCTATCGGCGATTTCTGGCTTTGCGGTGGTGGCGGTATGGATTAGCATCTGCGCCTCGCACTTTATGTTCCGCCGTCGTCATTTGCAGCAGGGGAAAGCGCTGAGCGAGCTGCACTACCGCGCGCCGTGGTATCCACTGGTGCCGGTGCTGGGCTTTGTGCTCTGCCTGGTGGCCTGTCTTGGCCTGGCGTTTGACCCTTCGCAGCGGATTGCGCTGTGGTGCGGGATCCCGTTCGTGGCGCTGTGTTATGGTGCCTACTATTTAACGCGTTCGCGCCAGACCCAGCAGGAGCCGCAGCATGCCGCAGAATAATCCCTTAACGTCCATTCTGACCGATCGCCCGTTTGTACTGCTCGACGGGGCGATGGCCACCGAGCTGGAGGCGCGCGGCTGCGACCTGGCCGACAGCCTGTGGTCGGCGAAAGTGCTGATGGAAAATCCACAGCTGATTTATGACGTGCATCTCGACTACTTCCGCGCCGGGGCGCAGGTGGCGATTACCGCCAGCTATCAGGCGACGCCGGACGGTTTTGCCGCCCGTGGGCTGGATGAAGCGCAGGCCCGGTCGCTGATTGCCAAAAGCGTGGAGCTGGCGAAGCAGGCTCGCGACTCGTATTACGCGGAAAATCCGGCGGCAAAAGGGCTACTGATTGCCGGCTCTGTGGGGCCGTACGGGGCTTATCTGGCGGACGGTTCGGAGTATCGCGGTGACTACCAGCGCAGTGCGCAGGTGTTCCAGGATTTCCATCGCCCGCGTGTTGAAGCGCTGCTGGAGGCGGGCGTTGACCTGCTGGCCTGCGAAACGTTGCCGTCCTTTGATGAAATTCGCGCGCTGGCGCAGCTGCTGGAAACGTACCCGGTAGCGCAGGCGTGGTTCTCGTTTACCCTGCGCGATGCCCAGCACCTGAGCGACGGTACGCCGCTGCGCGATGTGCTGGCGCTGCTGGCGGACTATCCGCAGATTCTGGCGGTGGGCATTAACTGTATCGCACTGGAAAATACCGTCGAGGCGCTGTCCTACCTGCACAGCCTGACCCCGCTGCCTTTGGTGGTTTATCCGAACTCCGGCGAGCACTACGACGCGGTAAGCAAAACCTGGCATCACCACGGCGAAGCCTGCGCCACACTGGAAGGCTATCTGCCGCAGTGGTTGGCGGCCGGGGCGAAGCTGATTGGCGGCTGCTGCCGAACTACGCCGAAGGATATTGCGGCGCTGAAGGCGCACTGCTGATTCTGTGCTTTCCCGGGGTCGCATGCGACCCCGGGGAAATCCCACTCCCCAACTATCTTTTGCCACTTTTTTTCTAAAAACGAATTGGAATTAACAAGCATTTTTAATTCCTTTATCAAATACCCCGCGCCGGAAATACTGCCTCCATAACAAGACATGGGAGCAGGACATTATGGCAATCGCATCGCGTTTCACCGTTATCGCCGCTACGCTGGCACTGTTGGCATTCCAGGCGCAGGCCGTGGACGTCACCATCGCCTACCAAACTTCCGCCGAGCCCGCCAAAGTGGCGCAGGCGGATAACACCTTCGAAAAGCTGAGCGGCGCAAAGCCGGACTGGCGCAAGTTTGACAGCGGCGCGAGCATCGTCCGCGCGCTGGCCTCCGGCGACGTTCAGATTGGCAACCTCGGTTCCAGCCCGCTGGCGGTGGCCGCCAGTCAGCAGGTACCGATTGAAGTTTTCCTGCTGGCCTCAAAGCTCGGCAACTCTGAAGCGCTGGTGGTGAAAAAAGCCATCACCAAGCCTGAAGACCTGATTGGCAAACGCATTGCCGTACCGTTTATATCCACCACTCACTACAGCCTGCTGGCGGCGCTCAAACACTGGGGCATTAAGCCGGGTCAGGTACAGATCCTGAACCTGCAGCCGCCAGCGATTATTGCAGCCTGGCAGCGAGGTGACATTGATGGTGCTTATGTGTGGGCACCGGCGGTGAACGAACTGGAAAAAGACGGCACCGTGCTGACCGACTCGTCCAAAGTGGGCGAGTGGGGCGCACCGACGCTCGACGTGTGGGTAGTGCGTAAAGACTTTGCCGACAAACATCCTGAGGTAGTGAAAGCCTTTGCTAAAAGCGCGATTGACGCCCAGCGCGGCTATATCGACAACCCGGACAAATGGCTGGCTCAGCCGGAGAACATCAGCAAGCTGGCGCGCCTGAGCGGCGTACCGGAAGCGGACGTTCCGGGGCTGGTGAAGGGCAACACCTATCTCACCGCCGAACAGCAGGCGCAGGAACTTAATGGCCCGGTGAATAAGGCGATTGTCGACACCGCGCAGTTCCTCAAAGAGCAGGGCAAAGTACCGGCGGTGGCGACCGACTACAGCCAGTACGTTACCGACCGTTTCGTGAAGTAAGGAGGCCATGATGCTGCAAATCTCGCATCTTTCCGCTGACTACGGCGGTAAACCGGCGCTGGCGGATATCAATCTCACGCTGGACCGCGGCGAACTGCTGGTAGTGCTGGGGCCGTCGGGCTGCGGCAAAACTACGTTGCTGAACCTGATTGCCGGATTCGTGCCGTATCAGCACGGCAGCATCATCCTCGATGGAAAATACGTTGATGGCCCAGGCGCCGAGCGCGGTGTGGTCTTTCAGAATGAAGGGCTACTGCCGTGGCGCAACGTGCAGGATAACGTCGCGCTAGGGCTGCAGCTGGCCGGGGTAAACAAAACTGAGCGCCGGGATATTGCGGCGCTGATGCTGAAAAAGGTCGGGCTGGAGGGCGCTGAGAAGCGCTTTATCTGGCAGCTCTCCGGCGGCCAGCGTCAGCGAGTCGGCATTGCCCGCGCGCTGGCGGCCAACCCGCAGTTGCTGCTGCTGGATGAACCGTTTGGCGCGCTCGATGCCTTTACCCGCGAGCAGATGCAAACCCTGCTGCTCACGCTGTGGCATGAGACGGGCAAAAAAGTACTGCTGATTACCCACGATATTGAAGAGGCGGTGTTTATGGCAACCGAGCTGGTTCTGCTGTCGCCGGGGCCGGGTCGCGTGCTGGAGCGTTTATCCCTCGATTTTGCCCGCCGGTTTGTGGCCGGGGAATCATGCCGCAGCATCAAGTCTGATCCGCAATTTATTGCCCAGCGTGAATACGTGCTGAGCCGGGTGTTTGAGCAACGGGAGGCCTTCTCATGAGCGTGGTGATTAACGATAAACCGCGGACGCGCGCGCTGAAGCTACGCTGGCCCCTCTCGCGCCACCTGACGCTGAGCCTCGCCACGCTGGCGGTACTGCTGGTTATCTGGTGGGCGGTTGCGGCGGCGCACTGGGTGAGTCCGCTGTTTTTACCGGCACCGGGGCAGGTATTGAATAAGCTGCTGACCATCGCCAGCCCGCAGGGGTTTATGGATGCCACGCTGTGGCAGCATCTGGCGGCGAGCCTCGGGCGTATTGTTGTGGCACTGCTGGCGGCAACGCTTATCGGCATTCCTGTGGGGATCGCCATGGGGTTAAGCCCGACGGTGCGTGGGATCCTTGATCCTTTAATTGAACTCTACCGTCCGGTACCGCCGTTGGCCTATCTGCCGCTGATGGTTATTTGGTTTGGGATCGGCGAAACCTCGAAGATCCTGCTGATCTACCTGGCGATTTTCGCCCCGGTAGCGATGTCGACGCTGGCAGGCGTGAAAAGCGCGCAGCAGGTGCGTATTCGCGCGGCACAGTCTCTTGGTGCTAACCGTGCCCAGGTGCTGTGGTTGGTGATTTTACCCGGCGCGCTGCCGGAAATATTAACCGGGTTACGCATTGGGTTGGGCGTGGGCTGGTCGACGTTGGTGGCCGCCGAGCTTATCGCCGCCACCCGTGGGTTAGGTTTTATGGTGCAGTCCGCCGGGGAGTTTTTAGCCACCGATGTGGTGCTGGCCGGTATCGCGGTGATAGCGATTATCGCTTTTAGTCTGGAATTAGGGCTGCGTGCGCTTCAGCGTCGTCTGACCCCCTGGCATGGAGAAATACAATGAGTGAACGTCTGGCAATTACCCCGCTGGGGCCGTATATCGGCGCGCAGATTTCCGGCGCGGACCTGACCCGTCCGCTGAGCGATAACCAGTTTGAACAGCTGTATCACGCGGTGCTCCGCCACCAGGTGGTGTTCCTGCGCGAACAGCTGATTACCCCGGAGCAACAGCGCGAACTGGCGCTACGCTTTGGCGACCTGCATATCCACCCGGTTTACCCACATGCGCCGGGCGTGGACGAGATTATTGTGCTGGATACGCACGACAATAACCCGCCGGATAACGACAACTGGCATACCGACGTGACCTTTATCGACACGCCGCCTGCCGGGGCGATTCTGGCGGCGAAAGAGCTGCCGTCTACCGGTGGTGATACGCTGTGGACCAGCGGCGTTGCGGCCTATGACGCGCTCTCCGCGCCGTTTAAGGCGCTGCTGAGCGGCCTGCGCGCCGAGCACGATTTCCGCAAATCGTTCCAGGAGTACAAGTATCGCAAAACCGAAGAGGAGCACCAGCGCTGGCAGGAAGCCGTCGCCAAAAACCCGCCGCTGCTGCACCCGGTGGTGCGTACCCATCCGGTCACCGGTAAGCAGGCGCTGTTTGTTAATGAAGGGTTTACCACCCGCATTGTCGACGTGACGGAAAAAGAGAGCGAGGCGCTGCTGAGCTTCCTGTTTACCCACGTCACCAAGCCGGAGTTTCAGGTGCGCTGGCGCTGGCAGCCGAACGATGTGGCGATTTGGGATAACCGAGTCACGCAGCACTACGCGAATGCCGATTATTTGCCACAGCGGCGGATTATGCATCGGGCGACGATTCTGGGGGATAAGCCGTTTTATCGTGCGCCATAAAAGAACATGACACCGTACCGCTCCCTCTCCCCTTTGGGGAGAGGGAGCCTATAGCCCCAAATGCGCCCCGATATACCGCTGATACCGATTCGCCTTCAGATAGGTTAAATCCACCAACACCAGCCCATCCACGCAGTTGTTAAACTCCGGGTCGTTACCAAAGTCGATAAACTGCACGCCGCCGGGCTCGCAGACTTCCGAATACTGCTTGTAGAGCGGAGGGATGCCGCAGCCAAGGTTGCCAAGCAGCGACTTTAGTCGAGTCAGGTCTTCGCTGTAATTCTCACCGCCAAACTGTGCCAGCACGTCGGGAAGCGAAGCGGGATACGGTCGGCGTGACTCTGCCAGGGGATGCGTGGCCGGGAACCACAGACGATAAAAGGCAACCAGCAGATCCCTTGCCGACGGCGGTAGGCCGCCAGAGATGGATACCGGGCCAAACAGGTAGCGATAGTGCGGGTAGCGCGCCAGATAGGCACCGATGCCGGACCATAAATAATCCAGCCCGCGACGGCCCCAGTAGCGTGGCTGAATAAAGCTGCGCCCAAGCTCAATGCCGTGTTGCAGAATATCGTCCATGCGTGTGTCGTAGTGGAAAAGACTGTAGCTGTAGATGCCGTCCAGCCCGCGTTTTTCGAGCTGCATCGCGGTAGGCATAAAACGATAGGCGCCAACGATTTCTAAATCCTCTTCATCCCAGAGGATCAGATGTAGATAGTCATCGTCATAGCCGTCGACATCGCGTCGTTTACCGCTTCCTTCACCCACCGCACGAAAGGCGATTTCACGCAGGCGTCCCAGTTCGCGCAGCAGCGGCGCATCTTCCTGACCGTTGCGCTGCCACAGATAGATGACTTTGCCGTCTGCGGTGCGCCCCAGACACTCGGCCTGGCTCAGCTCGCGCTTCAGCAGGGCGCGTGCTTCTGGCCGCGCGATGGCGCTTTCCGTTTTAAACACACCGGGCAAGCCTTTGCCCAGCAGCTGGACGTGGCGATAGCACTTATCGGTCATTTCCCGCGGTGTGGCCTGTGGGCTAAACCACGCCGACCAGGCAATCTGCTCGCCAATCGTCAACGGCAGGCTGCCGTTGCGGCGGCGGAACATCTGCTGCATTAAGAGCAGCAGCGGCAGATGCTGTGACACCATGGCGCTAGCGTAGAACAGGGCGCTATTTCTCCCGTCTATCCATGCTGGCAGCAGCGGGGCGCGGTATTTTGCGGCAAGTTTGATAAAGCCGGAGTGCCATTTTTTATCGCGGATCCCCCGGCGCGTCAGCCGTGATACTTCCCCCGCCGGGAAGAAAATCAGCACGCCGCCGTTTTGCAACTGCGTGTCCATCTGCTGGAGCGCCGTTTTTGAGGTGCGACCGTTGATGTTATCCACCGGGATAAATAGCGAACTGAGGGGTTCAAGGTGGGTGAGCATGCGGTTGGTGACCACTTTGATGTCGCGTCGTACGCGGGAAACTGCGTAGAGCAGGGCCAGACCATCCAGCGTGCCGGTAGGGTGGTTGGCAATGATAACCAGTGGACCATTCTCGGGGATTTGCTCCAGGCAGCGAACCGGAACGGCGCAGTCAATATTGAGATGTTCAAGTACCTGTTCGACGGTATCCAGCCCTTTCAGGTGGCGATGGCGTGCGGCAAACTGTTGAAATTCTTCCTCGTGCAGCAGCTTCTTCAGCACTTTTTTTTGCCAGGGGGCGGGCCTCGCCTGAGGCCACAGGTCGTCGATGACATTGTCGAGACTAAACATAGCGGCTCCTCCTCTGTCCTGCTGTGACAGTAGAAGGGAGATGTGTCGGTTGTATGGCGGTTTGGTGACGTTTTGAAGGGTGTTGAAAGTAGCCCGGCCAAGCGCAGCGCCGCCGGGAAAACCCGGAGTCGGCGTAAACGCCTCGTCCGGGCTACGTGATTAACGTAGGATTTTCTTCTCGGCTAAATCGAGCGCGAAATAGCTGAAGATAAGGTCCGCGCCCGCGCGTTTGATGGCGCCCAGGCTTTCCAGAACCACTTTCTCTTCATCAATCGCCCCGGCCTGCGCGGCGAATTTAATCATCGCGTATTCACCGCTCACCTGATAAGCGCCAATCGGTAATTCAGTGCGTTCACGGATATCTCGCAGGATATCAAGGTACGCGCCCGCCGGTTTCACCATCAGGCAATCAGCGCCCTGAGCTTCATCCAGCAGCGACTCGCGAATCGCCTCACGGCGGTTCATCGGGTTCATCTGATAGGTTTTACGATCGCCCTTCAGTGCCGTCCCCGCCGCTTCACGGAACGGGCCGTAGAAGGAGGAGGCAAATTTGGTGGAGTAGGACATGATGGCGGTGTCGGTGAAGCCCGCTGCGTCCAGTGCCTGGCGAATGGCCTGCACCTGGCCGTCCATTGCCGCGGAAGGTGCGATAAAGTCTGCGCCTGCCGCCGCCGCAACAACGGCCTGCTTGCCGAGGTTGGTGAGGGTCAGATCGTTATCGACGCCGTGGTCGCACAGCACGCCGCAGTGGCCGTGGGAGGTATATTCGCAGAAGCAGGTATCGGACATGACGATCATCTCCGGTACGGTCTGCTTGCAGATGCGTGACATGCGCGCCACCAGACCGTCTTCTTTCCAGGCATCGCTGCCGGTGTCATCGGTATGGTGAGAGATACCAAAGGTCATCACCGAGCGGATACCGGCGTTAGCGATGCGTTCAATTTCGCGTGCCAGATGCTTCTCTGGAATGCGCATCACGCCCGGCATCGCCTCGATGGCTTTGTAGTCGTTGATTTCTTCTTCAACAAAGATCGGCAACACCAGGTCATTTAAGCTCAGTGTTGTCTCTTCAAACATAGCGCGCAGCGCAGGGGATTTGCGCAGGCGACGGGGGCGATGGAGTAAATCTGTCATGGTATGCCTGATGTTTGTGAAACAAGGGCAACTAGTGTAACCGAATCAGGAGGTGGATGTTTTACTAAAGTGGTGTTTATGGGCTAGCGGAGATGGGACTGCCAGGTATGTAAAGCGTTACTTGATAATAATTAGGGTTGGTAATATTTCTCAGAATTCTATTTATTCTAAGATATATATTTTTTTTGTAATTTTAATTTATTTATAAATGTGACTTTTATATGTTTCATTTTTCTGTTTTTTATACGCGAATTTTATATTCCTCATCTGTATTTAAAATCGTTGATTGATTTGTTTTTCGGTTTTTTCTTTTTTTGTAATGCATTGAACTTGTTGGTTTTGATGTTTATTTTTTGTTTTTAAAGTAAGTGTTTTCGTTAGGCGTTTTGTCCGGACTCGAACTGTGAGTAAACTATAATTGAACCATTTGTCATGCACGCCGCATAATTCCTCCCGCATAGCGTAAAAACATTTTATTGCAATTGTTAATTGATGGACCAACATATATATCCCTGAGGAGGGATGACAAATGCACTCCTGGAAAAAGAAACTCGTAGTATCACAATTAGCATTGGCCTGCACTTTGGCGATCGCTTCTCAGGCAAATGCGGCGACGTACGACACCTTTGGATATCATGACGACGCAGACACTGCGTTCAGCTGGAACGACTGGACGAACGCAGATAAACTCGACTACGTCTCGTATTACGGTTTTATCTACAACAACGCCAATGACAGTGACTACGGTAACTCCTTCAATGGTGATGTGGTAAACGGCGTTCTTTCAACGTATTACCTGAATAACGATTACGCTGACAGTACCGATAATTCGCTGACCATTAAGAATTCAACCATTCACGGTATGATTACCTCGGCTCGTCCATATGCCTACGTTGACGATGCTGGCTATAGCTATACCTGGAACAACGGTACCGATGCTGATTATGCATGGCATGATGGCGATGTCTTTACGCTGAATGTGGCTAACTCCACTATTGATGATGACTATGAGTATTTCTACTTTACCGACAGTTATCTGAATGGCGAGGCTAAAACCGCGACCGAAGATTACCGTACCGCGTCTATTGCAGCTCAGGGTGTAGCCGTTAATCTGGGCGTTGAAAGTAATATTAATATTACCGATAACTCTCGCGTGGCCGGTATTGCGCTGTCTCAGGGTGACACTTCCAACGTTGATTACACTTCTGAATCCCACACCTGGGACAACAATATTGTTGTAACCAATTCTACCGTCACCTCCGGTGCTTATTCTGCGTTGGAAAGCACCGGTTTCTACGGTAACTCCGCAGAGCCGAGCGATTATACAGGCAATGGCGGTGCAGACGATGTCGCGCTCTCCTTTAACGACAGCTCTGCTTCCAACTACGCCATGAAAAACAACGTAGCGTTCAGCAACTCAACGCTGACGGGCGATGTTGTATTCGCCAGCACCTGGAATGCAAACTTTGATCCAGCGGGTCATGCTTCTGTAAACGGCGGTGTTGTTGATACTAACGGTGGCTGGGTCGACGACGGTCTGAACGTTGACGAACTGAATATTACCCTGGATAACGGCAGCAAGTGGACCGGCGCGGCTGTCTTTAGCTACGATGCAATTGGCACTGCCGATATGTATGACGTCGGGGTGAACAGCATTGACCCTGACTCGACTAAAGACAAGTGGGGCAACGTTGTTGATGACCAGACCTTCCAGAGCGGCGTATTCAACGTTGCACTGAACAATGGTTCACAGTGGAACACGGTTAATAAATCTAAGATTGACACGCTGACCGTGAATAACGGTTCTCAGGTTGACGTGGCCAACGGCTCTAGTCTGCTGTCTGACTCCATCACCCTGACCAACGGCTCAGCGATGAACCTGAGCTCCGGCGGTCTGGTGGAGACCGATCACCTGACCGTTGATACCTACAGTACCGTGGATCTGAACAACGAAACCACCTACCTGTATGCGAATACCATCACCGTTTCTAACGGCGGTGAATTCAGCATCGGCGCGGGCGCTTATGAAGCTAACGCATTTGGCACCGATACCATGGAGCTGACAAACGGCGGCGTATTTAACATCAACAGCAGTGATTATGTGTTAGATGCAGACCTGGTAAACGGCCATACCAACACCACCAATAAGTCTGATGCAACCTACGGCTACGGTGTGATTGCGATGAACGCTGATGGTCACCTGACTATCAATGGTAATGGCAACACCAACAACGCCGATCAGGAGTTCAGCGTAGATGACGCTACTGATAACGTCGTTGCGGCAAGCGGTAACTATAAAGTTCGTATCAACAACTCAACAGGTAAAGGCTCCATCGCTGATTACAAAGGCAAAGAGCTTATCTATGTTAACGATCAGAACAGTACGGCGACCTTCTCTGCGGCAAACAAAGCTGACCTGGGTGCATACACCTATCAGGCTCAACAGGCTGGTAATACCGTTGTACTGGAACAGACTCGTCTGACCGACTACGCCAACATGGCGCTGAGCATTCCGTCTGCGAACACCAATATCTGGAACCTGCAGCAGGATACTCTGAATACCCGTCTGAGCGCTTCTCGTCACGGCTTCACCGACAACG
Organism: uncultured Kluyvera sp.; assembly: GCF_902485085.1. Taxonomy (NCBI): domain Bacteria; kingdom Pseudomonadati; phylum Pseudomonadota; class Gammaproteobacteria; order Enterobacterales; family Enterobacteriaceae; genus Kluyvera; species uncultured Kluyvera sp. Next base: position 134,576 of record NZ_CABTJS010000123.1, on the reverse strand, counting down.
GTGGTGCGTGGGTGAGCTACTTCGGCGGTAGCTTCAACGCTGACAATAACACCATCAAATACGACCAGGATGTTAACGGTATTATGGTGGGTGTGGACTCCAAAGTTGATGGCAACAACGCACAGTGGCTCATTGGTGCGGCAGCAGGCTTTGCGAAAGGCGACATGAGCGAACGTTCAGGTCAGGTTGATCAGGATAGCCAGTCTGCCTACGTCTACTCTTCTGCACGCTTTGCGAACAACATCTTTGTAGATGGCAACCTGAGCTACAGCCGCTTCAGCAACGACCTGACCGCGACGATGAGCGATGGTACTTACGTTGATGGCGATACAACCTCTGATGCATGGGGCTTCGGTCTGAAACTGGGCTATGACTGGAAAATCAACGACGCTGGCTATGTCACTCCGTACGGTGCGATTTCTGGTCTGTTCCAGTCCGGTGATAACTACCGTCTGAGCAACAACATGAATGTTGGCGACCAGGATTATGACAGCATGCGTTATGAACTTGGTTTCGATGCTGGTTACACCTTCGGCTTCGGCGAGCAGGCGGTATCTCCATACTTCAAACTGGCTTACGTCTATGACGACTCAAGCAACGATGCCAATATCAATGGTGACAACATCGATAATGGCGTGAAAGGTTCAGCGGTTCGCGTGGGTGTGGGTAGCCAGGTTAGCTTCACCAAGAACTTCAGCGCTTACACCGGTGTGAACTACCTCGGCGGCGGCGATGTTGATCAGGATTGGGCTGCTAACGCCGGTGTGAAATACACCTGGTAATCCTCATCATACCGGGAAGGAAACTTCCCGGTATATTACGCTTTATTCAACGCCCGTCATGATGATGGGCTTTTTTGCAGGGATTGCATAACATGTCTTCTTCAAGCAAGCCGATCGATGAATTTATGGCTCTTGATAAAAAACTGTCGCAAATGGGAACATGCTTCCAGATTGCTGCGGGAGAGTTGATCCTGCCCGCCAATTGCACCATGAATGATTCCACCGTTGTCATTCAGCAGGGGGTAGTCTCTTTACATCGCAACGAGGGGAATATTCTTTATGGCATTCTGCAAAGCCCATCGATTTTTGGACTCGCTGCTGCCGCTAATGCTATCCGTAACGATTACACGTTAGTCGCAGAAAGCGACTGTCGTGGCTTCTATCTTCCTTCGCGAGAAACGCTCAAATGCTTGGATCGCTATCAGCTATGGCGAGAAGCGTTTTACTGGATGGCATGGCAAACGCGGATGCTGGAAATGCGTGACAGGCAGCTTATTGGTACAAACCATTACCAGCAGATTCGCTCGACGCTATTAACGATGATTGACTGGAGTGATGATATCCGCTCGCGGATTGGTGTGCTGAACTATATCCAACAGCGTACGCGAATCTCACGTTCGGTCATTGCCGAGGTGTTATCCGCGTTGCGCAAGGGAGAGTATATCGAGATGAATAAAGGCAAACTCGTTAATATTACGCGTTTGCCTACTCACTATTAAGATGCAGGAATGATAGCCGCTTTATTGCCGCTTAACTCCGTCACCAGCTCGTTAATCCCGTCGCTCATATTCACAAAACGGGTGAGGGGAGAGCGCGTGACGACCACAAAGGCACCAACGTTAGACTGTGGAATCATTGCCATATAGGTGATAAAGCCGCCGCCACCGCCGGTTTTCTGAATAATCCCCGGACGACCATTTTTGGGTGCCATATAGACCCAGCCAAGCCCTAACGCATCGGCATGCCCCGGAACGTCCATTCCCACTACGCGCGTGAGTTGGTTACGTTTGTAGACCAGCGTCTGCATACGGTCTGCCTGGCTGCTGCGATGATAAAAATCAGACGAAAGATACTGCTGCATCCAGCGCATCATATCGCCAGGTGTAGAGTAAACCCCACCGCTGCCCATCGCCGCGAGCGTGTTATTACACGGGCTCGCGCCTTTCTCAGCCACCATTAAACGGCCACACTGATCTGGCGATGGCGTAAAGGTGGTGTCCTTCATGCCAAGCGGACGCGTAATTTGCTCTTCAAATAGCTGTGGGTAGGGCTTATGCGCCGCGTTACCCAGCGCATCGGCCAGCAGGTCGAACGCCAGGTTTGAATAGCTGGCCTGCGACCCCGGTGCCGCGTGCAGCTTGGCGTTGCTGAGATAGGTCCAGCGCTGTGACTGCGTTGGCCAGACAAAAACGGGACGATTTGCGGCACCGCCCGGCATCTCACGCGGCAGGGAACTGGTGTGGGTTGCCAGATTCACTAGCGTAATAGGTGCGCCGTTATAGGTTGGGACTCGTGATCCCGGTGGCGCATATTTACTCAGCGGATCGCTCAGCTTCACGACGCCCTGGTCGAGCAGTTTCACCAGCATTTCACTGGTCATCAGTTTGCTTAGAGAAGCGATGCGAATAACGGAATCGAGCTGCGGATGCACGTTGTTGCCAGGGCGCGTCTCGCCAAAGCTTCTGAACACCCGCTGGTTGCCATCGATAACCACCAGCGCCATGCCGGTAGCACCACTGCCGTAATAGATATGGTTGGCATAACGGTCAACGATATCGGACGCAAACGCGGGGGTGGTAAGAGGCTGTGCAGCCTGCACCGAGGTCAATGACGCCACGCAGAGCGCGGCAGAAAAAAGCAGACTACGTTTCAACGGAGGCATCCATGAATTGAAATGAGGAAGTAACGCGTATTTATACTAAAAATACAACGAATCGGCATCAGGCGCAGCGCCATTAAACGGTATGATAGCGGGAAAAACGTAACCGAGCGTAAACGCAATGATTATTCATCAAGGCGGATACGCACTTTTGTGATCCGGCGCGTATGATACATACGATGCCGTCTGGCGAACTCTGTCGCCGTTTTCCGGTCTGATTGCACAGTTACATTGCCTAATACCTCTTTACGGTAAAAATGATCCGTAGCGGTATTCTGTTGTCACAGCAAAAGCAGAATCATAAGAAGTTAGCAGGAGAGCACTATGTTTAAGTCTTTTTTCCCTAAGCCGGGTCCCTTTTTTCTCTCGGCGTTTATTTGGGCAATGATAGCGGTCATTTTCTGGCAGGTGGGCGGCGGTAGCTGGCTACTTCGCCTGACCGGCGCGAGTAACGATGTTCCGATCAGCGCCGCGCGCTTCTGGTCGATGAACTACCTGATTTTTTATGCCTATTACCTGGTGTGCGTTGGCCTGTTTGCCGGTTACTGGTTTATTCGCAGCCCGCACCGCTGGCAGTATTGGTCCATATTGGGCACCGCACTTATCATCTTCGTCACCTGGTTTATGGTGGAAGTGGGCGTGGCGATAAACGCCTGGTATGCGCCGTTCTACGACCTTATCCAGACCGCACTGGCGACGCCGAACAAAGTCTCGATTAACCAGTTTTACCAGGAGATCGGTATCTTCCTTGGGATCGCGCTTATCGCCGTGGTGATTGGTGTACTGAACAACTTCTTTGTCAGCCATTACGTCTTCCGCTGGCGTACCGCGATGAATGAACACTATATGACGCACTGGCAGCACCTGCGCCATATCGAAGGTGCCGCGCAGCGTGTGCAAGAAGATACGATGCGTTTCGCCTCGACGCTGGAAGATATGGGGACCAGCTTTATCAACGCCATTATGACGCTGATTGCCTTCCTGCCGGTGCTGGTGACGCTCTCTGCGCACGTGCCTGACCTGCCGATTATTGGTCATGTGCCTTATGGTCTGGTGATTGCGGCTATCGTCTGGTCGCTGATGGGCACCGGGATGCTGGCGGTGGTGGGGATCAAACTGCCGGGGCTGAACTTTAAAAACCAACGCGTTGAAGCGGCCTATCGTAAAGAGCTGGTATACGGTGAAGATGACGCCAGCCGTGCCACACCACCAACGGTGCGCGAGCTGTTCAGCGCGGTACGTCAGAACTACTTCCGCCTCTACTTCCACTACATGTACTTCAACATTGCCCGTATTCTGTATCTGCAGGTGGATAACGTTTTCGGGTTGTTCCTGCTGTTTCCGTCGATTGTTGCCGGTACGATTACGCTCGGCCTGATGACGCAGATTACCAACGTGTTCGGCCAGGTACGCGGTTCCTTCCAGTACCTGATAAGCTCCTGGACCACGCTGGTGGAGCTGATGTCCATCTACAAACGTCTGCGCAGCTTCGAGCGTGAGTTAGATAATAAACCGCTGACGGATGAACTTGCCCAGCCGCAGAGCCAGGCATAACGATTAAATTTTACAAGGAAAACGCATGGCGACTGCCGCAACGTATTACCGTTCATTACCTCTTACTCTGCTTGGCGGCCTGATGCTCAGCGCCTGTACCAGCCAGCAGGCACCGCAGATGAAAGCGGGAGAAAAACCGGTAGATGTGGCAAGCGTCGTGCGGCAAAAAATGCCCGCCAGCGTGAAGGACCGTGATGCCTGGGCGCAGGCGCTGGCGAAAACGTTCGAAAGCCAGAAGCTCGCGCCAACCGAAGAGAATATCTGTTCGGTACTGGCGGTGGCTCAGCAGGAGTCTAACTATCAGGCCGACCCGGCGGTACCGGGACTGGGCAAAATTGCCTGGCAGGAGATCGACCGTCGTGCTGAGAAGATGCATATCCCGGTCTTCCTGGTGCATACGGCGCTGAAAATCAATTCGCCAACCGGTAAGAGCTACAGCGAGCGGCTGGACGCGGTGAAAACGGAAAAGCAGCTAAGCGCTATCTTTGATGACTTTATCGGTATGGTGCCGATGGGGCAGAAGCTCTTTGGCTCACTGAATCCGGTACATACCGGCGGGCCAATGCAGGTGAGCATCGCCTTTGCCGAACAGCACCAGAACGGCTATCCGTGGAAGATGGATGGCACCGTGCGTCAGGAGGTCTTTACCCTGCGCGGCGGCCTGTGGTTTGGTACCTATCACTTGTTGAACTATCCGGCTAATTACACGGCACCTATTTATCGCTTTGCCGATTTTAATGCCGGCTGGTACGCCAGCCGTAATGCGGCATTCCAGTACGCGGTTAGCAAGGCCACCGGCGTGAAACTGGCGCTCGACGGTGACGTGATTCTTTACGGTAGCGATGAGCCGGGGAGCACGGAGATGGCGGTCAGAAAGCTGGCTAATCAGCTATCGTTGAGTAATAGCGATATCCATCGTCAGTTACAAAAAGGCGATAGCCAGGCGTTTGAGACCACGGCGCTCTACAAGGGCGTTTATAAGATTGCGGAACAGAAGGCGGGTAAACCGCTGGCGAGAGAGATGCTGCCAGGCATTCAGCTTGAGAGCCCGAAGATCACCCGCAAATTAACCACGGCGTGGTTTGCAAAAAGAGTGGATGAGCGTCGGGCCAAATGCATGGCCATCAATTAATCGCGATGACGCAGGCGGTGCACGAGGGAGACTACTCCCAGAATAGCGCAGCCTGCCAGGAACGGCACTACGCCAAACAGCGTGCTCACGCCAAGGCCAATTTCAACGCGCGGACGGCCACTGTCCTGCATTTGCATCAGGTGTTCATAGACACCTGGTGCGTGAACCACCAGAGTCAACAGCTGCGCGCCAACCGAAAAGCAGAGCAGTACGAAAAGCGCGTAGGCCAGATTGCCTGAGGCGGAGGAGTCCCTCTTTTTCCCACTGAACATGAGTTTTGACAACGTGAAATCTGTCATTGAGACCTCCAGGATAACGTGAATGCAGATTGTTTCGTGATACAGGGGTGAGTGTGGCAGCAGAAGGGGATTGTCAATATCGGATTTATGGTAAATTTTGAGCAAGAATAATCCTGGAATATCACTCTCGCTTATCCATTGCCGGTTTTCGGCTTGACGTTAATTAAATTAACATCTGCTAATTGTTGTTCACACCACAGACGCTGACGCGGCTTTATGGCATCATCTTTTTTTTTGCTGGAGCTGCTATGAACCTGCCTGTAAAAATTCGCCGTGACTGGCATTACTATGCTTTTGCCATCGGCCTGATCTTTATTCTGAATGGAATTGTCGGGCTGCTCGGGTTTGAAGCCAAGGGGTGGCAAACCTATGCCGTGGGAATGGTGACCTGGGTGATTAGCTTCTGGCTGGCGGGATTTATTATTCGCCGTCGGGAAGAGTAATTTGTTCTGCGAATGTATTTCGACGTCGCTGCCCAACCGACAGCGACGCCGGGGAAATGCCTTAGCCGTTCATCGACGTTTTCAGCGCCTTATCGGCCTGATGACGTTCCAGCGCCAGCTCAATCAAACGCGTAATCAGCGAGGTGTAATCCAGGCCGCTGGCCTGCCACAGTTTTGGATACATGCTGATATTGGTGAAGCCCGGCAGGGTGTTAATTTCGTTAATCACCACGTCGTTGTTTTCAGTCAGGAATACGTCAACGCGCGCCATTCCGCTACAGCCTAAGGTCTGATAAGCCTCAATGGCAACATGGCGGATTTTGTCGTTCACATCGGCGGAGATCGCTGCCGGGACCACCACTTTTGCGCCGTTATCGTCAATGTATTTGGTATCGTACGCGTAGAACTCGCTGTTCAGGACGATCTCGCCACAGGTACTGGCCTGCGGGTCATCGTTGCCGAGTACCGCACACTCAATTTCACGCCCTTTAATACCCTGCTCAACCACTACCTTATGGTCAAACTCGAAGGCTAGCGCTACGGCCTGCTGATACTGCTCGGCGCTGTTGACTTTGCTGACGCCGACGGAAGAACCCTGGTTTGCCGGTTTGACGAACAGCGGCAGGCCGAGCTTCGCTTTAATCTCATCGAAGGAGAAGCTGTCGCGGGTGCGGCGAGTTAAGGTCACAAACGGCGCGATAGACAGACCGGCGTCGCGGAGCAGACGCTTGGTGACGTCTTTGTCCATGCAGGCGGCGGAGCCCAGCACGTCAGAGCCAACGAATGGCAGATTGGCCATGCGCAGCATGCCCTGAAGAGAGCCATCTTCACCCAGGGTGCCGTGGACAATCGGGAAAATAACGTCAATGGCGTCCAGCGGCTTGCCGCTTGCCGCATTGATCATCTGTTGATGCTCTTTGCCTGGGATATGGGCCAGCGTGATTTCGGAAGGGCGTAGCGCGATGTGTGCCGGGTCGTGGGCGTTTAGCAGGTAGTTTTGCGCATCGCTGATGTGCCACTGCCCTTGTTTATCAATCCCCAGCAACACGACTTCAAAACGCGTTTTATCAATCGCTTCTACGATATTTTTAGCAGACTGTAGGGAGACTTCGTGCTCCGCTGATTTGCCGCCAAAAACAATCCCAACCCGCAACTTTGCCATCTCAAATTCCATCCATTCCAAACGCAAAGCACATAACATACCACGGGCGTGGTGAGGCATCTGCCTTTTCCATACTAAAGTGAGTGAATCACAGACAAGGCTTAAGAATAAGTGACTGCGTAATGGCATCATAAGCGTGATATTTATCACACAAAAACGCTGAGTGGCTGATATTATTCTGAAATAATGGATTAAGCATCTCTGACAATACGGCGCAAAGCGCATCTTGCTAACCTGTTAACTCGTCCCTGCAAATTGAATCAATACGTGTAGTTATGGAATCCTGGAAGGTTAACCTTATTTCTGTTTGGCTCGGTTGTTTTTTCACCGGGTTGGCTATCAGTCAGATTTTGCCCTTTTTGCCGCTTTATGTGGCGCAGTTGGGGGTCACCTCCCATGAATCTCTCTCCATGTGGTCCGGGTTAACGTTCAGCGTCACCTTCCTGGTTTCTGCCATTGTTTCGCCAATGTGGGGCAGCCTCGCCGACCGTAAAGGCCGTAAGCTGATGCTGCTGCGTGCTTCCCTGGGCATGGCGATTGCTATCCTGCTTCAGGCTTTTGCCACCAACGTCTGGCAGCTTTTTTTCCTGCGTGCGGTGATGGGCTTAACGTCTGGCTATATCCCAAACGCGATGGCGCTGGTGGCCTCTCAGGTACCGCGTGAACGTAGCGGTTGGGCATTGAGCACGCTTTCTACGGCACAAATCACCGGCGTGATTGGCGGCCCGCTGCTTGGCGGCTTTCTGGCTGACCACGTGGGTCTGAGAATGGTCTTTTACATCACCGCCTTCCTGCTGCTGGTGAGCTTCCTGGTGACGTTGTTCTTGATAAAAGAAGGCCCGCGCCCACAGTTTAATAAAAGCGAAAAACTCAGCGGCAAAGCGGTGTTTGCAACACTGCCTTATCCGGGGCTGGTTATCAGCCTGTTTGTCACCACGATGGTTATCCAGCTGTGTAATGGTTCTATCAGCCCCATTCTGGCGCTGTTTATTAAATCGATGTCGCCAGACAGCACGAATATTGCCTTCTTAAGCGGCATGATCGCCGCCGTCCCCGGCGTGTCGGCGCTGATATCGGCACCGCGGTTAGGTAAACTGGGCGACCGTATCGGTACGGGTCGCATACTGTTAGGCACGCTGACGTTTGCAGTGATACTGTTCTTTGCGATGTCGTTTGTCACCACGCCATTCCAGTTGGGGGTGCTACGTTTTATTCTTGGTTTTGCCGATGGTGCCATGCTGCCTGCGGTACAAACCTTGCTGCTGAAGTATATTAGCGAACGCGTCACCGGACGTATTTTTGGTTATAACCAGTCCTTTATGTATCTGGGTAACGTGGCGGGTCCGCTGATCGGCGCATCCATTTCCGCCATGGCAGGCTTCCGCTGGGTATTTATTGTGACCGCGGTGATTGTGTTGATTAACCTATGGCAATTAGCGGTGATGCTGCGCCGCGCTCAGCCTGTACGACAGTAATATGCCCACAACAGGGAATAAATGCGCTTGCTTTTATTCCCTGATTCCTGCCTCAACGATTTTTATAGCGATTTCTGTTTTCCTATTATTATCGTGAGAAAAACGTTTCGATGACTGCATTTACAGCCAATTCCATGATATTGATGAGGATTATATTTTTAACATCAGCTATTGCAGAATGCGAAATATATTGTAATTCTATTCGATGTTGCTAAAGGGGGAATAGAACCGTATGTTTTATCGGTCTATTTATTTTTCAGAGCCCGAACTCTGCCCACGCCGTCATACAAGGAAAACGCGCGATGAAAAATTTCATTGCAGAACTGCTGGTCAAGCTGGCCGAAAAGGAAGATGAAGCAAACGCGTTACGCATTCAGGTCGATGCACTTGAAGTGGTGGTGACCACACTTTTACAGCATTTGAAGCAGGAATCCAGCCCGGCGCTGGAAGATGAAATGAGCGCAACGTTGAATAAGCTCGCTGCTGCTGAACATGTCCGCGATCATAATAGCGAACTCTTATATAACCATGTTAAACGGTTATTTCTACACCCCGAAAATTAGTAGGTAATGGCGCTGGTTATGGTGTCATTAAAATGTAACGCTCTTTTCTTACAGTCTCCATGTTTCATTATTTAAGTATTTGTACATGGAGAAACTAACGTGAAATACAGTGCTATTTTTGCCGCATTATTACCTCTGCTGGGTTTACCTGCCGCGCACGCGGATACTTCTACTGCCGTTCTTGATAACCGCGCTGCGCAAGGGGATATAACCCAGCCGGGCGGTGCTCGTCGTTTATCTGCCGATCAAACCGAAGCTATTCGCGCCTCCTTGAATAATAAGCAGGCCAAAAACGTTATTTTGCTGATTGGCGATGGGATGGGCGATTCTGAAATTACCGCCGCACGAAACTATGCCGAAGGGGCGGGCGGTTATTTTAAAGGTATCGATGCGTTACCGTTAACCGGGCAGTACACGCACTATGCGTTGAATAAGAAAACCGGCAAGCCGGACTACGTGACCGACTCTGCGGCATCCGCAACGGCATGGAGTACCGGGGTGAAAACCTATAACGGCGCGCTGGGCGTCGATATTCACGAAAAAGATCATCAGACCATTCTCGAGCTGGCAAAAGCCGCCGGCCTGGCGACAGGGAACGTTTCTACCGCCGAACTGCAGGATGCCACGCCTGCGGCGCTGATTTCACACGTCACCTCGCGTAAATGCTACGGTCCGAGCGTTACCAGCGAGAAGTGTCCAACCAACGCGCTGGAAAAAGGCGGCAAAGGCTCCATCACTGAACAGATGCTGAATGCGCGCGCCGACGTGACGCTTGGCGGCGGCGCAAAGACCTTTGCTGAAACCGCGACCGCGGGCGAATGGCAGGGTAAAACGCTGCGCGAACAGGCGCAGGCAAGGGGCTATCAGCTCGTCGACAATGTGACGACGCTTGATGCCATTACTCAGGCAAATCAGGATAAACCGCTGCTGGGGTTGTTCTCTGACGGCAATATGCCAGTGCGTTGGGAAGGGCCAAAAGCGTCTTACCACGGCAATCTGGATAAGCCTGCGGTAACCTGTACGCCTAACCCGAAACGCGATGCCAGCGTGCCGACCCTGGCGCAGATGACCGATAAAGCGATCTCTTTGCTGAGCACCAGCGAAAAAGGGTTCTTCCTGCAGGTTGAAGGCGCGTCCATTGATAAACAGGACCATGCGGCGAACCCATGCGGGCAGATTGGCGAAACGGTCGATCTGGACGAAGCGGTACAGAAGGCGCTGGAGTTTGCGAAAAAAGACGGCAATACGCTGGTTATCGTGACGGCTGACCACGCGCACTCAAGCCAGATTATTCCACCAGAAACCAAAGCGCCCGGCCTGACGCAGGCGTTGAACACGAAAGATGGTTCGGTAATGGTCATGAGCTACGGCAACTCGGAAGAAGAGTCGATGGAACATACCGGCACGCAGCTGCGCATTGCGGCCTATGGCCCACACGCGGCGAACGTCGTCGGTCTGACCGACCAGACGGATCTGTATTATACGATGAAAGCTGCGCTGGGGCTGTAACCCTACGCTCACCACCCGGCGGTAAAATTTTGCCGCCGGGTTGGTAATTTTCCTTCCAGCGACCAGACTTACAGAGTTCTACTCACAAAAGGATGGTGCAATGAAAACAACATTACTGGTTACTCTACTGTGTGGTCTGTTTACGGCGGGTGCCGTGTCGGCGGCAACAACGGCCGCAGCGACGGAGAAAACCCTGACGCCACAGCAGCAGCGTATGAGCACGTGTAATCACGAAGCGGCGTCAAAAACCCTGAAAGGCGATGAGCGTAAAACCTTTATGAGCAGCTGTCTGAAAGGAGAAGGGGCGGCCGCCGCTGATGGTAAAAAGCTCACGCCACAGCAGCAAAAAATGAAGGACTGTAACGCACAGGCGGCAACCAAAACCTTAAAAGGTGACGAACGTAAAACCTTTATGAGTACCTGTCTGAAAAACAAATAAGTAATGGCGCCGCGGGCGCTTTTTTTATGGCAAGTGAATCAGGCCCGGCAGTGTGCCGGGCCTGCAACTTATGACTTGCTCATCTTCTCTGATTTTTCCATGCATTTCGCCATCGCTTCGATGACCGCAGAGCGGAAGCCTTTCTCCTCCAGCACGCGCACGGCTTCAATCGTGGTCCCGCCCGGCGAGCAGACCATATCTTTCAGCTCACCCGGATGCTTACCGGTTTCGAGCACCATTTTGGCCGAGCCCATGACCGCCTGCGCGGCAAACTTGTAGGCCTGAGCACGTGGCATACCGCCCAGCACGGCCGCATCGGCCATCGCTTCGATAAACATAAATACGTAGGCTGGCGCTGAGCCGCTCACCCCGACGACCGGGTGAATCATGGCTTCAGAAATCTCTTCCGCCGCGCCAAAGCAGCGGAAAATGTTCAGCACATCGGCGATATCTTCTGGCGTCACCAGCGCATTTGGGGTGACGGAGGTCATGCCAGCGTTCACCAGCGACGGGGTATTTGGCATGGCGCGGACGATTTTACGGTCATGGCCCAGTGCGCGAGCCAACTGCTCCAGGGTGACGCCTGCGGCAATGGAGACCACCAGGGAATCTTTATTCAGGCTGGAGGCAATGTCGCTCAACACTTTAACCATGATACCTGGCTTGACGGCACCGAAGACGATGTCGGCAACCTGAGCGACTTCCTGCGGGCTTTGTGCCGCATTAATGCCGAATTCATCGCGCAGCGCGGCCACTTTATCCGGCGACGGCGTATAGACCCAAATCTGTCCAGGAAGTACCTGACCGCTGGCAATCAGGCCGCCAAGAATAGCTTTGCCCATGTTACCGCAACCAATGAAGCCAATTTTCTTCTCCATCTTTCTCTCCCTCTGTCTGTTTTTTTCGTAGTTTACTGTTATAGGCGATTCACGGCGATGGGTAACGTACTTTTATCATTCCGGCGGCAATTATTACGTCCGCACCTCCGCTCTCTGTATAATCACGCTTTGCGATAATTTTCACCGTGGAGTGACGATGACCATTTGGGTTGATGCGGACGCCTGTCCGAACGTGATTAAAGAGGTGCTGTTTCGCGCCGCAGACCGCACGCAGATTGAACTGGTGCTGGTGGCTAACCAGTATTTGCGTGTGCCGCCGTCACGCTTTATTCGTGCGATGGTCGTACCGAAGGGATTTGACGTAGCGGATAACGAAATCGTGCGTCTTTGCAAGCCTGGAGATCTGGTGATCACCGCGGATATTCCGCTAGCGGCAGAGGTTCTGGAAAAGGGCGGTGCGGCGCTGAATCCGCGCGGTGAACGCTACAGCGACGCGACCATTAAGGAGCGTCTGACGCTGCGTGATTTTATGGATACCATGCGCTCCAGCGGTATTCAGACCGGCGGGCCGGCTGCGCTCTCTCAGCGCGATCGCCAGCAGTTTGCCGCCGAGCTGGATAAATGGTTGCTGGCGGTAAAACGCGGCTGACGTGATTTCTGTCACAATAATGTGCTACCTTTTGCCGCGACATCCGGCTTGTCAAAGCAAGATACTTTCATGTACTGTTAGCGCAACGCTTTGTGGCATGTTTTTTTTACGCCTTAGTTGCCATTGTTATCAATGCATACCGATGCAGCATGTCTCAAAATACATCAGAATGTAATATAAAGTTTACACTTACTTGCGTACTAGTTTGATGGTATCATTCACTTTTCAATCACCGATCCCGCATTTACGCGTTATCAAGGGGAATTCCAGGTCATGACACAGCCTATTTTTCTTATCGGAGCCCGAGGCTGCGGAAAAACGACGATAGGCCAAGCGCTGACTCATGCCTGCCATTTTCACTTTGTTGATACTGATCTGGCGTTGCAGCAGCAGTCTGGTATGAGCGTGGCGGACATTGTCGCCCTTGAAGGCTGGGCAGGTTTTCGCGCCAGAGAGACGCAAACGCTGATGTCGGTGACGCAACCTGGCACCGTGGTGGCGACGGGCGGTGGGATTATCCTTGCGCCGGTTAACCGTGAATTTATGCGCCAGAACGGCGTGGTTATCTACCTGAATGCACCTGTGCCAGTTCTGGCGCGTCGTCTGGAAGCATTTCCAGAAGAGTCTCAGCGCCCGACGTTGACCGGTAAGCCAATTAGCGAAGAAGTGGCAGAAGTGCTGGCTCAGCGCGATGCGCTATACCGTGAAACGGCTCACTACGTTGTTGATGCTTCTGCGGCGCCAGAGCGCGTCGTGACGCTGATCCTTGACGCTCTGCATCTGGCAACCGCCAGCTAGCAGGGCGCGTTTACTCCCTGGTTTTACATCCCGTTTATTCCCCTCAGGTTTCTCTTCTGATTGCCGATATAACCACTTTTAATTCGTGGTTATATTCTGCGTAAGTCACATTTTTAGCTTATCATTAATGTTATAGAAAAGTTAAAATCAAACCATATCAGGAGAGTACTGGAAACATCTGGAATCTTTACATTCCACCCGTTGGCTGAACTGCTACGCTTCTGAGCGGTGTTTTTCATCCATCCAGGTGGCTATGTGTAAAACGAGCATGTGAGAAACAGAAGGTAGATAACATGAGTGCAACGATGGCGATTCTTACTATAGGGGTGGTGCCCGTCAGTGAAGTGTTGCCGCTTTTGACCGAGCACATCAGGGAAGATCAAATCACCCACATTAGCCTTTTAGGTAAAATGAGCCGTGCGCAAGTCATGGAAGAGTATGCACCAGAACCCGGTGAAGACCGTTTGCTGGTTCTGTTAAATGATAACCAGTTTGTCGAAGTTTCCCGTCTGAAAGTTGAGCACAGCCTACAGGCCGTGATTGAGGTGCTCGACAATCAATCTTATGACGTCATTCTTTTACTGAATACGTTTAAATTACGCAGTATGGTGGCGCGCAATGCGATATTGCTGGAGCCTCAGCGTATTATTCCACCGTTGGTCGCCTCTATCGTCGAGGGACATCAGGTTGGGGTATTGGTCCCCATTGAAGCCATTCTCGATGCCCAGCAGGAGAAGTGGCAGATGTTGTCTAATTTGCCCTATTACGCGCTGGCAAACCCGAACATCGATACCGACCAGCATCTGATTTCTGCGGGCAGTTCGTTGCAGGAACAAGGCGCTGATGTGCTGGTGCTTGATTCATTGAGCTATCACCAGCGTCACCGTGATCTGTTACAAAAAGCGTTGGATATACCGGTTCTATTGTCGAATGTGCTGGTGGCCAGGCTGGCGGCAGAATTATTGTGTTAAGCGTATGATTTCGCGTGACAGGCTTCTGTTTGCAACTCTATATTGGTCTTTTGACGACAAGATAATAAGGGCCTGTTTATGCTTCAGAGCAACGAGTACTTTGAGGGAAAAGTGAAATCCATTGGCTTCACCAGCAGCAGCACGGGTCGTGCCAGCGTGGGCGTGATGGCGGAAGGCGAATACACCTTCGGTACCGCACAGCCGGAAGAAATGACCGTGATTAGCGGTGCGCTGAACGTGCTGTTACCGGGTGAAATTGAGTGGAAAGTCTATTCCGCAGGGGAAGTGTTTAACGTGCCGGGCCACAGTGAATTTAACCTGCAGGTTGCAGAACCAACCTCTTATCTGTGCCGCTATCTGTAATCTATTCCCTTCCTGCTGCGGCAGGAAGGGAATATCTCGCTTAACGCTGGGCTTCGCCGCCTAAACCCTCAACCAGGCTTTTAATCATTGCAGCCAGTTCACCGGTCATCAGAATAAAGTCCGCGTCGAAACGCTGAGCATAATCATCACGGTCGATATCTTCGTTCTGATCGCGCAGTTCATCGCAGAACTTCAGACGCTTGATGGAGCCGTCATCGCACATCACAAACTGAATGCGCTGCTGCCAGTCGAGCGCCAGCTTGGTCACCAGCTTGCCAGCTTCGATATGACAGGCAATCTCATCGCACACCAGATCCTGCTTCTTCGCGCGGATCACGCCGCCGTCTTCGAGGATCGCTTTCAGCTCGGCTTCATCCAGGATCTGGAAGCTTTGCGCAGCCGAACCAGACCGTACCCATTCAGTCAGGGTCAGTTCGATCGGATTTTCCAGCGTCAGCGGCACCACCGGCAGCGAGCCGAGGCTTTTACGCAGCAGCGCCAGCGTATCTTCCGCCTTTTTGGCGCTGGCGCAGTCGACCATAATCAAATCGTTAACGGTGTCTATCCACATCATCGTCTGGCTGAAGCGGCTGAAAGCGCGCGGCAGCAGAGAGTGCAGGACTTCATCCTTCAGCGAATCTTTTTCGGTTTTCTTGAGCTTGCGGCCCTGATCGGCTTCGAGCTTTTGGATCTTCGCTTCCAGCGCCTGTTTAATCACCGGAGAGGGCAGGATCTTCTCTTCTTTGCGAGCGCAAATGATGATCTGACCATTTACTGTGTGCGTCAGCGCATCGCTGTGTGAGCCCATCGGCGGTACCCAGCCGGTTTTTGCCATATCCTGGCTGCCGCATGGGGTGAAGGTCATCTCAGCGAGCTGTTTTTCCATCTCTTCCGCGCGCAGAGAGATGTCGCGGCTGAGACGATAAACCATTAAATTTTTGAACCACAGCATGATAATTTCCACGGTGTTGTCGTTAAATCAGCGGGCAATGATAACGAATTGTCCACGCCCTTGCATTGTTTTAAACAGGAGTAATGAATGCGAATTGGTATCGATCTAGGTGGAACGAAAACCGAAGTCATCGCGCTAAGCGACCAGGGAGAGCAGCTTTATCGCCACCGTTTGCCGACGCCGCGTGACTATCAGCAAACCATTGAGAACATTGCGCATCTTGTTGCTCTCGCCGAAGAGGCAACCGGACAAACGGGGACGGTGGGCATGGGTATTCCCGGCTCGATCTCGCCCTATACCGGCGTGGTGAAAAACGCCAACTCCACCTGGCTCAACGGCCAGCCGTTTGATAAAGACCTTAGCCGTCGCCTGAATCGCGAGGTGCGATTGGCCAACGATGCTAACTGTCTGGCGGTATCTGAAGCGGTAGATGGCTCGGCAGCGGGCGCACAGACGGTGTTTGCGGTCATTATCGGCACCGGCTGCGGCGCGGGCGTGGCGCTGGGCGGCCGTGCGCATATTGGCGGCAATGGTACGGCAGGCGAGTGGGGGCACAATCCACTGCCGTGGATGAACGACGATGAACTCCGTTTCCGGGCAGAAGTGCCGTGCTATTGCGGTAAGCAGGGTTGTATTGAAACCTTTATTTCTGGCACCGGCTTTGCTACGGATTATCACCGCCTGAGCGGTAATCCACTCAAAGGCGGTGAAATTATGCAGCTGGTGAGCGAAGGGGATGCGCTGGCGGAGCAGGCGCTTGGCCGCTATGAACAGCGGTTGGCGAAATCGCTGGCGCACGTGGTGAATATCCTCGACCCGGATGTCATTGTGCTGGGCGGCGGGATGAGTAACGTTGAGCGCCTTTACCAGACGGTGCCCGAATTGGTGAAAGAGTGGGTATTCGGCGGGGAGTGTGAAACGCCAATTCGAAAGGCGTTGCATGGAGACTCCAGCGGGGTGCGTGGAGCTGCGTGGCTGTGGCCGGCGTGAGTTGGTATTTTCTGTAGGCCGGATAAGGCGTAGCCGCCATCCGGCAATGTGCACCGGAATGCCCGATGGCGCTACGCTTATCGGGCCTACATTAGGTGGAGGGCTTACTCAACCGCAAACGCTTTATCCAATCGGCTATATCCCAACCCGTTGATCTTTTTCACCTTAATCTGCACCGGAATCCGTTCCTTCATCGCTTCTACGTGGCTAATCACGCCGATGATTTTGCCGCTGGCGTTAAGCGTATCCAGCGCGTCAAGCGCGGTGTCCAGCGTTTCGCTATCCAGCGTGCCGAAGCCTTCATCAAGGAACAGCGAATCGATGCGCGTTTTATGGCTCACCAGGTCAGAAAGCGCCAGCGCCAGCGAAAGGCTGACGAGGAAGCTTTCGCCGCCGGAAAGCGTCCGGGTATCACGCACCGCGTCTGCCTGCCAGGTATCGACCACTTCCAGCTCCAGCGCGTCGCTGACCTTACGCCGGAGTAGATAGCGACCGTGCAGGCGGCTAAGCTGTTCGTTGGCGAGCCAGACCAGATTATCCAGCGTCAGGCCCTGGGCGAATTTGCGGAACTTATCGCCTTCTTTAGAGCCTATCAGTGCGTTCAGATGCGCCCAGTCTTCCAGCGCGGCGCTGGCTTTTTCGATTTCCAGGAACAGCGCCTGCTGCTGCTGCCGATTCTCTTCGTCCTGCTTAAGCTGCTGGCGAAGCTCGCCCTGCCGCTCGCTGTTTTCGCGCAGCTGACGGGAAATTTGCTGGAGCTGCATCTGAGCATCGGTCAGGGTTAGCGCGGCATTCAGGGATTCCGGGCGCAACGTTAGATGACGTTGCAACGCCTCCTGCACCTGAGTGGCCAGGGTCTGGCGCTGCTGATGCTGGGTCTCCAGCGTCTGTTTTAACTGTTCCAGACGCTGGCGTTCTTCGTTGTCCAGCAGGGCGCTGAGGAAGTCCTGGCGATCGCTAAAGTGGGATTCGGCAAGCGCCTGGTCGAAGGCCTGCTCGGCCTGCTGCAAGCGCTGTTTCTCCTGCGCCTCCTGAAGCTGGAGCGTGTGCCATTGGCTTTCCAGCGACACGCAGTCATGATGCACCTGCTGCCAGCCGTCGAGCGCCATTGGGGCGACGTCAGTTGGGTCTTGTACCGCAGGCAGCGTCTCGAGCAGCGGTTGGATTTGCGCGAGCTGCTGTTGAATCTCCTGATGCTGTTTTTGCTGCTGTTGCCAGCGCTGGGTATCCGCTTCACGGGAGGCCAGCCACTGGCTCTCTTCGCCTGGTTGCGCAGGGGGAAGGCCGAAAGCGGAGAACGTCTGGGTCAGCGCGGCGGCACGTTGAGTGAGTTCATCGCGCAATTGGGTTTGTTGGGCGCGAAGCTCGCGAATTTGCGCGTCGAGCGTCAGGCGCTGGCTGTAGTGATAGCGCTGCTGTTCTGCCTCGTCCTGGGCGGCGAGCCAACCGTTGATGTCGTCAGCGGGCTGCAGCGTGATATTCAACCCCTGAATGACGGTTTGCCACTGTGATGTAAGTGCTTGCTCTCGCTCAGAAAGCGTCTCTAGCTCCGTATTTTCTTGCTGCTGCTGTTTTTCCAGTGCGGCCTGCTGGCCGCGCAGCGTGGCGCCTTCTTCCGCCAGATGAGCGACCTCTTTTTCCAGCGCGTCGCGGCGAGCTTTGTTGGCATCTGGAGTCAGCGCCTGATATTCCGCAAGCGCCGGGTGGCTGGTGGAGCCGCACAGCGGGCAGGGTGCGCCTGGCTGTAGACGCGCGCGCTCGGCCTCGAGGCGGACGATGGTCGCCTCCAGTTCGCAGATGGCATTAACGTCGTCGCGCTGCTGCTTTTTCTCTTTATAGGTCTGACGAAGCTGGGTAAGTCCGGCGTTCAGTTTCTCCAGCTGCTGCTGGCGCTGCTGCTGGGCGTGCAGAAGCTGCTGGCGGCGCGATTGAAGTGGGATGAACTGGGTATGCAGCGCGCTCAATTGCTGGCGCAGCGGGCGGGTGGCCGCGTGCTGCGCAATTTGTCCGGCAACCTCTTCCTGAGTCAGCGTTAAGGCTGACGGCGGCAGTTGAGCGAACTGTTTCTCCAGATCCTTCAAACGTTGCGCGGAGGAATCTATCTGAGCACGTTCGCGAGCCTGTTGGCTAAAGGCGCTGCGCCAGCCGGTCAGTTCTCCCTGCCAATGCTGGATATGATCATGTTCCTGAAGCCACTGCTGAATCTGGCTTTGCGTGTGCTGGAGCGAGCTGGCCTGCCGTTCGGCGCTCAGGCGGATACGGTCGCGAAGGCGGCGAGAATCATGTAAGCGAGTATTTACTTGCTCTGTCAGTTGGTGGGTTTTTGCCACCGTGGCAGCTTGCTCCTGTAGCTGGACCCAACGCGGGCGTAATGCCTCGGCTGGCTGCGCCCGGCTGAGCGTGGCGAGCTGCGGCTTGGCGGCTTCCAGCGCCTGTTTTGCGGCAATCAGCGCCTGCTGATGAGTCCGTTCGTCCTGCTCAAGTTCCTGTTGGCGAACCAGCCACTGCTGATGCTGGGCGGCCTGGGTGTGTTGCTGTTGCCACTGCTGTTCGTCAGAAGTAAGCGCCTGCAAACTCTGTGACAAGGTCTGCTGCTGCTCTTCACTCAGCAGCACCACGCCGCTGGCCTGCGCCTGAAGTTTTTCCAGCTCGCCGCGCGCGTGTTTATGTTTTTCAAATACCTGCGCAGAGATCTGGCCGTAAATTTCGGTGCCGGTCAGCTCTTCCAGCAGTTCGGCACGCTCTTTCGGTTCGGCGTTCAGGAAGGCGGCAAACTGGCCTTGAGAGAGCATCATTGAGCGGGTAAAGCGGCCGTAGTCGAGACCGGTCAGCGAGGCCGTCATCTCCAGCTTGTCTTTCACTTTGTCCGCCAGAATCTGCCCGTCATCGCAGCGTGCCAGCTCGACGCGTGGCGCTTGCAGGTTACCGTCCGGCTGGTTGCGGGCGCGGTTTTGGCTCCAGAAAGCGCGATAGGCCACGCCCTGAACTTCAAACTCCACTTCCGCCAGACACTCGGCGGTGTCGCGGGTCATCAGGTCGTTTTGTGACTGGGAGACGTTACTTAGGCGCGGCGTTTTGTGGTACAGCGCCAGGCAGATGGCGTCCAGCAGCGTGGTTTTGCCCGCGCCGGTGGGGCCGGTAATGGCAAACAGACCGTTGCTGGCAAACGGCTCCTGGGTGAAATCGATTTTCCACTCGCCTTTTAGCGAGTTGAGGTTTTTCAGACGCAGGCTGAGAATTTTCATGGCTGTTCCTCCTCGCCAAGGCTCTGGAGCGTGTCATTAAACAGCGCATGCAGACGCTGCTGCTGCTCCTCCTCCAGCGTTTCCAGCGACAAACGACGCTGGAATACTTCTTCGACGCTCAGCTCGCTCAAGGTCTCACGCTCAAGGTTTGCCAGAATGCGCTGGCGCTGTTCACGACTGCGGCGCACCAGCAGCACGTCTACCGGCAGGTCATCGGTGATAACCTGAATTTTACGTTGAATATCATGCAGGTATTCATCGCTGGTGATTTCGATATCCAGCCAGGTGCTCGGCTCTGCGGCAGCATCGCGCCATTCAGCGAGCTGGGCGCTGATAGCGTCAAAATCGCCTTTGATCACCGCCAGCGGTTGAGCGATCGGAACGGTAAGCGGTGTGACCTCGGCAAGCTTGCCGTCTGCGAAGTTCACCAGATTGACGCTTTTGGCTTTGCCGGTTTCATCAAAGCTGAGGGCGATAGGCGAACCGCTGTAGCGGATATGTTCGCTGCCGCCGATTTTCTGCGCCCGGTGAATATGGCCCAGCGCGATGTAGTCGGCCGGCGGGAAGTTTTGCGCCGGAAACGCGTCCAGTGTGCCAATATAAATGTCGCGTACCGCGTCACTTTTGCTGGCACCGACGGTCGTCAAATGACCGCTGGCAATAATCGGCAGCGTGGCGTCACCGCGTAGCGTGCAGGCTTGCTGGTACTGCAACTGGTAGTAATCGGTAATGCTCGCCAGTACCTGCTGGACTTTTTCGCTGCCGGAAAGCCCGGCCTGGCTGGTTATGATGTCGCGCGGGCGCAGGAACGGCACCGGGCAGAATACCGCGCCGGGCGTGCCGTCGCGGCGGTTCAGGATAAAGGGGGCATGGCCCGCGCTGGCGATCACCGTGGTATTCAGAAATGAAAGGATATCGCGGGATTCATTCAGCGTTGCCACAGAGTCGTGGTTGCCCGCCAGCACGACCAGATGGCAGCCGGTTTGTTGCAGATTAACCACAAATCGGTTGTACAGTTCTCGCGCGTAGCTCGGCGGGGAGCCGGTATCGAAGATATCGCCCGCCACAATAATGGCATCGACTCGTTCGGTTTCGGCGGTCGCGAGCAGCCAGTGCAGAAAAGCCTCATGTTCAGCCGCGCGGCTCTTGCTGTAGAAGTTCTGGCCGAGGTGCCAGTCCGATGTGTGGATGATGCGCATAGCGGTTCCGTGAGAAGTGGCGTAAAGTTGATTATAAACATCAGCCTACGTTGAGGTCGATGAGCGCGTTTCGGCAGTGTCATAAACGGCAAACCGCGATCATCTAACGGTCATGTTTTTCATAAATCTGTCATAAATCTGACGCATAATGACGCCGTATATAATACTGATGTCTAAAAACAGGGCAAATAATGGCAAGACGTATTCTGGTCGTTGAAGATGAAGCGCCAATCCGCGAGATGGTCTGCTTCGTACTGGAACAAAATGGTTTCCAGCCGGTAGAAGCTGAAGACTACGACACCGCTGTCAGTAAACTGAATGAACCCTGGCCCGACCTTATTCTGCTCGACTGGATGTTACCGGGCGGTTCGGGACTGCAATTTATTAAGCATATCAAACGTGAAGCGCTGACGCGTGACATTCCGGTGGTAATGCTCACCGCTCGCGGTGAAGAAGAAGACCGCGTGCGTGGCCTGGAAACGGGCGCTGACGATTACATTACCAAGCCATTCTCACCAAAAGAGCTGGTCGCCCGCATTAAAGCGGTGATGCGCCGCATTTCGCCGATGGCGGTGGAAGAGGTGATTGAGATGCAGGGGCTGAGCCTTGACCCGACCTCTCATCGCGTGATGACCGGTGAAAACCCGCTGGACATGGGCCCAACTGAATTTAAACTGCTGCACTTCTTTATGACGCACCCGGAGCGCGTTTACAGCCGCGAACAGCTGCTGAACCACGTCTGGGGCACTAACGTTTATGTTGAAGACCGTACCGTCGACGTGCATATCCGTCGTCTGCGTAAAGCGCTGGAACACAGTGGTCATGACCGCATGGTGCAAACCGTTCGCGGCACGGGTTATCGTTTTTCCGCCCGTTTCTAAATTTTGACAGGAGTGTGACGCGTGCTGGAACGGCTGTCATGGAAAAGGCTGGTACTGGAGCTGGTGTTATGCTGTCTCCCGGCCGTGATACTGGGACTGATTTTTGGTTATCTGCCGTGGTTTTTACTGGCGGCGGTGACCGGGCTGCTTATCTGGCATTTCTGGAATTTACTGCGACTTTCATGGTGGCTTTGGGTTGACAGAAGTATGACCCCGCCGCCGGGACGCGGTAGCTGGGAGCCCTTGCTATACGGGCTCAACCAGATGCAGTTGCGTAATAAAAAACGCCGCCGCGAACTGGGTAATCTGATTAAACGTTTTCGCAGCGGCGCGGAGTCGCTGCCGGATGCGGTGGTGCTTACCACCGAAGAGGGCGCTATTTTCTGGTGTAATGGCCTGGCCCAGCAGCTGCTGGGGCTTCGCTGGCCCGACGATAGCGGGCAAAACATCCTCAACCTGCTGCGCTACCCCGAATTTACCCAACACCTCAAAAAACGTGAGTTCTTAAAGCCACTGCATCTGGTGCTGAACAGCGGTCGCCATCTGGAGATCCGCGTCATGCCCTACACCGACCGTCAGCTTTTGATGGTGGCGCGTGATGTGACGCAGATGCACCAGTTGGAAGGCGCTCGACGCAACTTCTTTGCCAACGTTAGCCATGAACTGCGCACGCCGTTAACCGTGTTGCAGGGCTATCTGGAGATGATGCAGGAGCAGGTGTTGGAAGGGAACGTGCGTGAAAAAGCGCTGCACACCATGCGTGAGCAGACGCAGCGGATGGAAGGGCTGGTGCGCCAACTCCTGACGCTCTCTAAGATTGAGGCTTCACCGACGCTGGCGCTCAATGAAAAAATTGATGTGCCGATGATGCTGCGGGTAGTCGAGCGCGAGGCGCAAACGCTCAGTCAGCATAAGCATCAGTTCCATTTTGAAATTGATGAGACGTTAAAAGTGCTGGGCAATGAGGATCAGCTGCGTAGCGCGATGTCGAATCTGGTCTACAACGCGGTGAATCATACGCCAGAAGGGACGCTGATTACCGTGCGCTGGCAGCATGCGCCGCACGGGGCATTGTTCAGCGTGGAGGACAACGGACCGGGAATTTCGCCTGAGCATCTGCCAAGGCTGACCGAGCGTTTTTATCGCGTGGATAAAGCGCGTTCACGGCAGACCGGCGGTAGCGGTTTGGGGCTGGCAATTGTTAAACATGCGGTTAATCATCACGATAGCCGATTGGATATTACCAGTGAGCTCGGCAAAGGTTCGTGTTTCAGCTTTCTGCTGCCGGAACGTTTAATTGCCAAAAATAGCGAGTAATTTCACGCTTGTCAGCTTAACTTTCCACAGACCAGCCTCGGCTGGTCTGTTTGCTTTGCAGTCAAGTAACCCCCGCGTGATTTACGAACGTCTGATTATTTTTTGTTCGCATGATTAGCCGGATGTTTTTCTTAAATCCAGTTAATCCGTCTGCTTATTTTTTCACTATCAATATAATCATCTGGTTTTGCGATCCCGTGTTGCTTTAAAACGTTATAAGCGTTTAAATTGGCCCCCATGCAGTCGTAAACAGACTGTATATACGCGGTAAATCAAAAAACTATTCTTCTCTACGCCGCGAAGGGAGCATATCCCGCTGAGTTTATTGTCAGTTTCCTCTGCATCATTCCACAGGCGCTGACACAATAAATTTGTTTTACAACACCACATCCACAGGCTGTAGTTACATATGACCCATCAATTAAAATCGCGTGACATCATCGCTCTGGGCTTTATGACCTTCGCGTTGTTTGTTGGCGCAGGCAACATCATTTTCCCTCCTATGGTTGGCTTGCAGGCCGGTCCACACGTCTGGACTGCGGCTATCGGCTTCCTGATTACTGCGGTAGGTCTGCCTGTGCTGACCGTCGTCGCGCTGGCGAAAGTGGGCGGCGGCGTTGATAGCCTGAGCACGCCAATTGGTAAAGTGGCGGGCGTACTGCTCGCTACGGTCTGCTACCTGGCGGTTGGCCCGCTGTTTGCGACCCCGCGTACCGCGACCGTGTCGTTTGAAATTGGTATCGCGCCGCTGACCGGCAGCGGTGAACTGCCGCTGTTTATCTACAGCGTTGTCTACTTTGCGCTGGTGATTCTGGTGTCGCTCTATCCGGGCAAACTGCTGGATACCGTGGGTAATTTCCTGGCGCCGCTGAAAATCCTGGCGCTGATTGTGCTGTCCGTTGCTGCCGTGATGTGGCCAGCTGGCCCTATCAGCCACGCGATGGAAGCCTATGAAACCGCCGCGTTCTCAAACGGTTTTGTGAACGGCTATCTGACCATGGATACGCTGGGTGCGATGGTGTTTGGTATCGTTATCGTTAACGCCGCGCGTTCCCGCGGTGTGACCGAAGCGCGTCTGCTGACCCGTTATACCATCTGGGCTGGCCTGATGGCCGGCGTGGGCCTGACGCTACTGTATCTGGCGCTGTTCCGCCTGGGGTCAGACAGCGCGACGCTTGTCGATCAGAACGCGAACGGTGCAGCAATTCTGCACGCATACGTACAGCACACCTTCGGTGGCGCGGGCAGCTTCCTGCTGGCGGCATTGATCTTCATTGCCTGTCTGGTGACGGCGGTGGGCCTGACCTGTGCGTGCGCTGAGTTCTTTGCGCAGTACCTGCCGTTCTCCTACCGTTCACTGGTCTTTATCCTCGGCCTGTTCTCGATGGCGGTGTCGAATCTGGGGCTGAGCCACCTGATTCAAATCTCCATTCCGGTGCTGACCGCGATTTATCCGCCATGTATCGCACTCGTAGTGCTGAGTTTTACCCGCAATTGGTGGCATAATTCGGGCCGCGTTATTGCACCACCGATGTTTATCAGCCTGGTATTTGGTATCCTTGACGGCATCAAAGCCTCTGCCTTTGCAGATGTGCTGCCAGCGTGGACGACCCGTTTACCGCTGGCCGAGCAAGGCCTTGCATGGCTGATGCCGACGGTTGTGATGGCGGTTCTGGCCATAATCTGGGACCGCACAGCAGGTCGTCAGGTGACATCAAGCGCCCACTAACCGGCGTTGACATCAAGGTGTTTTAACCACGGAACGTGATGTTCCGTGGTTTTTTATTTTGGGTACTTTCACCTAAGTCGTTCGCGCTGCGGCGCGATGATGATGGGTATGACATGGCACTGGAAACGATGGAAAACAACAAGCTGAAGCGCGGGTTAAGCACCCGACACATTCGCTTTATGGCCCTCGGATCGGCCATTGGTACGGGGCTGTTCTACGGCTCCGCCGATGCGATCAAGATGGCCGGGCCAAGCGTTCTGCTGGCCTACATTATTGGCGGCGTTGCCGCGTATATCATCATGCGTGCGCTGGGCGAAATGTCCGTGCATAACCCGTCTGCAAGCTCCTTCTCTCGCTACGCGCAGGATAACCTGGGCCCGTTGGCGGGCTACATCACCGGCTGGACCTACTGCTTTGAGATCCTGATTGTAGCCATTGCGGATGTGACCGCCTTTGGTATCTATATGGGCGTCTGGTTCCCGGCGGTGCCGCACTGGATATGGGTGCTCAGCGTGGTGCTGATTATCTGCGCCATCAACCTGATGAGCGTGAAGGTATTCGGTGAGTTGGAGTTCTGGTTCTCGTTCTTCAAAGTTGCCACCATTATCATCATGATTATCGCCGGTTTTGGCATCATCATCTGGGGTATTGGCAACGGCGGGCAGCCGACGGGGATTCATAACCTGTGGAGCAACGGCGGCTTCTTTAGCAACGGTTTGCTTGGCATGGTGATGTCGCTGCAGATGGTGATGTTTGCCTACGGCGGTATCGAAATTATCGGTATTACCGCCGGTGAAGCGAAAGACCCTGAGACTTCGATTCCGCGCGCGATTAACTCCGTGCCGATGCGTATTCTGGTGTTCTACGTGGGTACGCTGTTCGTCATTATGTCTATTTATCCGTGGAACCAGGTTGGTACCAACGGCAGCCCGTTTGTGATGACCTTCCAGCATCTGGGGATCACCTTCGCGGCCAGCATCCTCAACTTTGTGGTCCTGACGGCATCGCTGTCGGCGATTAACTCCGACGTGTTCGGCGTGGGTCGTATGCTGCACGGGATGGCGGAGCAGGGTAGCGCACCGAAGGTATTCGCTAAAACGTCCCGTCGCGGTATTCCGTGGGTGACGGTGATGGTAATGACCATCGCGCTGCTGTTTGCGGTTTACCTCAACTACATCATGCCGGAAAACGTCTTCCTGGTGATTGCGTCGCTGGCGACCTTCGCGACGGTGTGGGTGTGGATTATGATTCTGCTCTCGCAGGTGGCTTTCCGTCGCCGCCTGTCGGCTGATGAAATCAAAGCGCTGAAGTTTAAAGTGCCTGGCGGCGTGGCGACAACGATTGTCGGTATCGTCTTCCTGGTCTTTATCATCGCGCTGATTGGTTACCACCCGGACACGCGTATTTCGCTGTACGTGGGCTTTGCGTGGATCCTGCTGCTGTTAGTCGGCTGGGCATTTAAAACCCGTCGCCGCAAATAATCTACTCTATTTAGTAGCCCGGACGAGGTGCGTCAGCACCGACTCCGGGAGCTTTACCGGCACCATTTCGCTTGGCCGGGTTACAACGTTTTTGCCTCTCTATTCTCCGCCCCCGTCCTCCTCCCTACAAAAATGTTCAAAAGATGAGTAGGGTGCAATAGTCGTATGGCAAGGTGAGCTCACTTTGAGGATAGGGGATAGATGATGTTGAATGCCTGGCACCTTCCTGTTGCTCCCTTTATTAAACAGCAACAGGACAAACTCATTATCACGCTGTGGCTTCGTGGCGATGATCTGCCGCAGCGGGTGACGATGCGCTCGGAAGTCGATAACGAAGAGATGGCGCTACCGATGCGCCGCAGCGGAAAAGCGCCGAGCCGCGATATCGTGCAATGGCGCGCGGAAATCAGCCTGCATGAAGGCCAGCCGCGTCGCCGTTACGCCTTTAAGCTGCTGTGGGATGACCGCCAGCAGTGGTTTTCGCCAAAAGGCTTTAGCGCCTTTCCACCGGCCAAGCTTGAACTCTTTGCCTTTGACTGCCCGGACGCTGGCCCGCAGTGGGTGACCGAACAGGTTTTCTATCAGATTTTCCCGGACCGTTTCGCCCGCAGCCCATCGCGCAGCGACCAGCAAGATAAGGTCTATCATCATCACGCCGCCGGGCACGACATCGTCCTGCGCGATTGGAATGACCCTCTCACTGCCGAAGCGGGTGGCTCGACCTTTTACGGCGGGGACCTCGACGGTATCAGCGAAAAACTGCCGTACCTGAAAGCGCTTGGCGTCACCGCGCTGTACCTGAACCCGGTGTTTACCGCACCCAGCGTACACAAGTACGATACTGAAGATTATCGTCAGGTCGACCCACAGTTCGGCGGCAACGACGCACTGCTGCGCTTGCGCCATAACACCCAGCGCGAGGGGATGCGCCTCGTCCTCGATGGCGTGTTTAACCACAGCGGCGATACCCACGCCTGGTTTGACCGCCACAACCGCACACCGAGCGGGGCCTGCCATCACCCGGACTCTCCGTGGCGCGACCAATACAGTTTTTCACCGGAGGGTAAAGCGCTCGACTGGTTAGGCTACGCGAGCCTGCCGAAGCTGGATTACCGGTCTCAGGCGCTGATTGACGAAATCTACGGCGGTGAAGACAGCATCGTTCGCCACTGGCTGAAAGCGCCGTGGAATATGGACGGCTGGCGACTGGACGTGGTGCACATGCTCGGCGAAGCGGGTGGCGCAAAGAACAACCTGAAGCATGTAGCAGGGATAACCCAGGCGGCGAAAGCCACGCGACCGGACGCCTACGTGCTCGGCGAACATTTTGGCGATGCGCGTCAGTGGTTACAGCAGGATGCGGAAGACGCGGCGATGAACTATCGCGGCTTTACCTTCCCGCTGTGGGGATTCCTTGCGAATACCGATATCTCCTACGACCCGCAGAAGATTGATGCACAAACCTGTATCGCGTGGATGGAAGACTACCGCGCCGGGCTGTCGCATCAGCAGCAGCTACGCATGTTTAACCAGCTTGATAGCCACGATACGGCGCGTTTTAAATCGCTGCTGGGTCGCGATGTGGCGCGTCTGCCGCTGGCCGTGGTCTGGCTATTTAGCTGGCCTGGCGTGCCCTGTATCTACTATGGCGATGAAGTGGGGCTGGACGGCGATAACGACCCGCTCTGCCGCAAGCCGTTCCCGTGGGATGAAAGCAAGCAGGATAAAAATCTGCTGGCGCTCTACCAGCGTCTGGCTGCGTTGCGTAAAGCGACGCCTGCGCTGCGCCATGGCGCTTGCCAGGTGCTCTATGCGGCGGGAGACGTGGTGGTGTTCCTGCGCGTGCTTGGTGCAGAGCGCGTGCTGGTGGCGATTAACCGTGGGGAAGCCTGCGACGTCACGCTCCCTGACTCCCCGCTGCTGCACGTGGCTCACTGGCAGCGAAGGGAGGGCGATGCGCAGCTTGAGGGGATGCGCTTGACGCTACCGGCTATCTCCGCGTCGGTGTGGACCGGTCACTGATAGAGACGGCGAATTTCAGCGCTGGCGAGCAGGGTTTCACGCCACCAGCGCTGGGCGAGCCCGTCGCTGCCGTTGCGCCAGGCCATATAGGCGACGTCTTTTTGCCGAAACGAGTTTACCGTTTTCTCCACTAACTCTCCTGTCGCCAGCCACGGGCTGGCAATATGGCGGGGGAGGAATCCGCAGCCCATACCGGCGCGCAGCAGCGTCACCTTACTGTGAAAATCGTCAACGCGAATCTGCGGCTGTTCATCCATCAGGTTGGTCTGCAAGGGATGGCATACCCGTGCGCTATCGCTTATCACTACCGCGCGATGTAAACAGAGCTGCTCGTTGGTTAAGCCCTCTGACGCGGTGGCCAGCGGGTGACTTGGCGCGACCACAAACACGTTATCCAGCGTGCCGAGCATACGGTACGACCAGGCGGCGGAGGTGGGCGGTTCGTTAATCGCACCGAGGATAATATCCGCGCCGTTATGGGTGAGTTCTTCCCAGGAACCGGCCAGCGTATGATGGGTAAAGTTGAGGCGCGTTTGTTTATTCAGGGCGTAAAAGGCGTCGATCGTCGGCAATAGCGCGGCAAAGGGAAACGAGTCGTCCAGTGCTATCGCCAGCTCTTTCTCCCAGCCAGAGGTCAGCTGTACCGCCTGTTTTTCCAGATCTTTTGCCGCGTTAAGCAGCAGACGGCCCTTTTCCAGCACCATTCGCCCGGTATCGGTAAATTTAGCCCGATGCCCGGAGCGGTCCAGCAACGTAATTTCCAGGTCGCTTTCCAGCTTTTGAATCATATAGCTAAGCGCGGCGGGCGTTTTGAACAGCGAATCAGCGGCGGCGGCGAAAGACCCGTGTTTATCAAGGGCATCAAGAATGAGCAGTACGTCCAGATTGAGTCGCATAATAAAAAATATCCTGAAAATTAAACCACTACGTTGTAACGAATAGCGAAAAACAAAGCCAGTGAATAAATTAGATAAAACTGTCGCATTTTTTTGATGCTGATTTATTACCGTCACGGGATGGTAAGTTTTCTTTAATAACTCGTTAGAAATTTCCCGCTATACTCAACAAGCTTTCTGATTCAGGATCCTGCTGCTGACGGCAGTTTAAGACCGTTACCTTTTAACTTATTGATTAAGAAGGTGTGTTATGTCTATCCGGGAACTGATTGACCCTCAAAACTCTGCGCTTATTTTTATTGACCATCAGCCACAAATGTCATTCGGGGTGGCGAATATTGATCGCCAGACGCTGAAAAATAACACCGTAGCATTAGCGAAGGCCGGTAAAATATTTAATGTTCCGGTAATTTACACTTCCGTCGAAACGAAAAGTTTTAGCGGTTATATCTGGCCAGAATTACTCGCTGTTCATCCCGACGTTAAGCCTATCGAACGTACTTCAATGAACTCCTGGGAAGACGCTGCTTTTGTGAAAGCGGTAGAAGCGACCGGGCGTAAAAAACTGATTATCTCGGCGCTGTGGACTGAAGTTTGCCTGACCTTCCCGGCACTGATGGCGCTGGAAGCGGGATATGAAGTTTATGTCGTGACTGATACCTCCGGCGGCACCTCTGTTGATGCCCACGAGCGTTCTATCGACCGCATGGTGCAGGCTGGTGCGGTGCCGGTGACCTGGCAGCAGGTGCTGCTTGAGTACCAGCGCGACTGGTCACGCAAAGAAACTTACGACGCGGTGATGGATTTGGTGCGTGAACACAGCGGCGCGTATGGGATGGGCGTGGACTATGCCTATACCATGGTGCACGGCGCGCCAGAGCGCAAAGCTTAAGGTCCGCGACCCGGTGGGGCGTCGACCCCACCGGTTGCAAGCGCAAGGAACCCATCTTCATGACGCAAAAGCATGTCACGCTGGTTATTACTCACGCTATTCGTCCCGAACACGTTGCGCAGTACGAAGCCTGGCTTGGCGAAATTATGCCTATTGCCGCTAGCTATCCCGGTCATCTGGGTGCCAACGTTATTCGTCCGGTCGATGGACAGACGGCCTGGAATATTATCATCCGCTTCGACACCATCGAGCACCTCTACGCCTGGACCCAGTCTGACGTGCGACGCAAGCTGGTGGAGGAAATCGCCCCGGTTCTGGGGGACGGCGACCGCACCGAGGTGCGCACCGAAGCCGCTTTCTGGTTCACCCCGCCTGCCGCTAACGTTCGCCAGCCAAAGCGCTGGAAACAGTTTCTGATAACGCTGCTGGTGATTTTCCCCAGTACTAACCTGGTCCCCGCGATTACCGGCGCGCTGCTGCCGTCGTTAAAGGGAACCCTGTTACTGCATTTTATTAATGATGCTTGTGTGGTCGCGCTGGTGGTCTGGTTCTGGATGCCCATCGTGACCCGCCTGTTTGCCGGTTGGCTGAAAAAAGCCTGAATCGACGCGAGGAGAACGCTATGTCACAAACCGCTACCCTGATTTTAACGCAGGGGCAGATTCACACTCTTGACCCGCAACAGCCCATCGCCGAAGCGGTGGCCATCGCTGATGGCAAAATTCTCGCCGTCGGTAGCGACGCGCAGATGCTGTCCTACGCGGGTGAAGGCACGCAGATTGTTGACCTTCACGGCCATACAGTGATCCCTGGCCTTAACGACTCGCACCTGCACCTGATTCGCGGCGGGCTGAACTACAACCTGGAGCTGCGCTGGGAAGGCGTACCGTCGCTGGCGGATGCGCTGCGCATGCTCAAGGAGCAGGCCGATCGTACGCCATCGCCACAGTGGGTGCGCGTGGTGGGGGGCTGGAGTGAGTTCCAGTTTGCCGAACGCAGGATGCCGACGCTGCAGGAGCTTAACGATGCCGCGCCGGATACGCCGGTGTTCGTCCTGCACCTCTACGACCGCGCCCTGCTCAACCGCGCTGCGCTGAAGGCGGTGGGCTACACCAAGGATACGCAAGCTCCAGCGGGCGGTGAGATTGTCCGTGATAACAACGGCAACCCGACCGGGATGCTGATTGCCAAACCCAACGCCATGATCCTCTACGCGACCCTGGCGAAGGGGCCGAAGCTGCCGCTGGAGATGCAGGTCAACTCCACCCGCCAGTTTATGCGCGAGCTGAACCGACTGGGGCTGACCAGCGCCATTGATGCGGGCGGCGGCTTCCAGAACTACCCGGAAGATTACGAAATTATTGAGCAGCTGCATGCCAATAAGCAGATGACCATCCGCATTGCTTATAACCTGTTTACCCAGCGTCCGAAGCAGGAAGTTGAGGATTTCGAACGCTGGACCGATATGCTGAAACCGGGGCAGGGCACTGATTTCTACCGTGCTAACGGTGCAGGCGAGATGCTGGTCTTCTCGGCGGCTGACTTTGAAGATTTCCTGCAGCCGCGCCCGGATCTGCCGCCGGGTATGGAAGATGAACTTGAACGCGTCGTCCGTCATCTGGTTGAGCATCGCTGGCCGTTCCGCCTGCACGCCACCTACGACGAGTCGATTAGCCGTATGCTGGATGTGTTCGAGAAGGTTAACCGTGATATTCCGTTCAACGGTCTGCACTGGTTCTTTGACCACGCCGAGACCATCACCGAGCGCAACATTGAGCGCGTGAAGGCGCTGGGCGGCGGGATTGCGGTGCAGCACCGTATGGCCTTCCAGGGCGAGTACTTTGTCGATCGCTACGGTAAAGATGCGGTGAAACATACGCCGCCGGTGGCGAAAATGCTGGAGATGGAGGTGCCTGTCGGTCTGGGGACGGACGCCACCCGCGTGGCGAGCTACAACCCGTGGACGGCGCTGTACTGGCTGGTTTCCGGGCGTACCGTCGGCGGCATGGCGATGTATGACGATGAAAACCGTCTGCCGCGCGATGTGGCGCTGGAACTGTGGACGGCGGGTAGCGCCTGGTTCTCCAGCGAGCAGGGCAAAAAAGGTCGTATTGCTGCTGGGCAACTGGCGGATCTGGTGGCGCTGTCGAAGGACTACTTCAGCGTGCCGGAAGAGGAGATTAAAGGCATTGAGTCGGTGATGACGATTGTTGATGGCCGCGTAGTCTACGCCGCCGGACACTTCACGCCGATCGCCCCGCCGTCGATTCCGGTGGTGCCGGACTGGTCACCGGTGGTGAAAGTGCCGGGCCACTATCGCTCCGCGCCTCCGGGCTCAGAGCATATTGGTGCAGTGGTGCAGATGCATCAGTGCTGCGGCAGCTGCGGTGTGCATGGGCATCAGCACGATATTGCGCGCCAGTCCGGTATTCCGGTATCGGATGACCGTGCCTTCTGGGGCGCGCTGGGCTGTTCTTGCTTCTCGTTCTAAAACGATCCCGGCGGCGTTTCGCTTGGCCGGGCTACAGGATGTAGCCCGGGCGAGGCGTCGCTGACTTAGGGGAAACAAAAAAGGCTCGCGCAGTGCGAGCCTTTTTTTGCCGGAACGTCAGCCGATTACAGGCTGGAAACGTTCTCGCTCAGGTATTTAGCAACGCCGTCCGGAGACGCGTTCATGCCTTCTTTCCCTTTTTCCCACTGGGCCGGGCACACTTCGCCGTGCTGCTCGTGGAACTGCAGCGCATCAACCATACGCAGCATTTCGTCGATGTTACGACCCAGCGGCAGGTCGTTAACCACCTGGTGGCGAACCACGCCGTTAGCGTCGATCAGGAAGGAGCCGCGCAGCGCAACGCCTTCGTCCGGGTGTTCGATACCGTACGCTTTCTGAATTTCACGCTTAACGTCGGCAACCATTGCGTATTTCACTGCACCGATGCCGCCTTTGTCGACAGGGGTGTTACGCCATGCGTTGTGGACGAACTCAGAGTCAAAAGAAACGCCAACCACTTCAACGCCGCGCTTCTGGAACTCTTCGTAACGTTTGTCGAAGGCAATCAGCTCGGACGGGCAGACGAAGGTGAAATCCATCGGCCAGAAGAACAGAACGGTGGCTTTACCCTGGGTGTGCTGTTTGAAATTGAATTTCTCAACGATTTCACCGTTGCCCAGTACCGCTGCTGCGGTGAAGTCAGGCGCTTGACGAGTAACCAGAACCATGGGGTTCTCCTTTGAATTTATAAGGTTAATGGAACGCAACGCGGGCCAGTATAGGGAGGGTAAGCGAGGAACACAAAAAGACTATGACGATTAATAAGATAGGATTCACCTATCAATTATTATTTTATCAAAGGAATAAGCATAGCCGTTCCGTGGCCCGATGCAAGTCCTACAGCGTTTTGTTTTTCGCCTGCGCCATCATCTGCGGATAGAACTGCCAGAAACGGGTCTCCAGCGCATCATAGTGCGCGTCGAGATCATGCCAGGAGTCGCGCAGCGCATCGAGCTTCGGTCGACGGCTGGCCATGCCGTTCAGTACCCGCTGGATAAAATCCATCTCGGCGTACCGCTCCAGCCAGCGTTCCGTCCACAGGTGCTCGTTCAGCGTGAGAAAGCGTGCTGGCGCATCCGGAAGAATCGTGGTGACTTCGGCGCGGGCATAGCGGGTAAAGTCCGGTAATGCGATGTCCGGTGAGATACGGCCCCAGTGGCGGGAAAGGAAATGGTCCCACATCACGTCGAGGGTAATGGGTGCCACGCGGCGCGTTTCGGGGCGGAACCATTCGCGCGCTTCTTTTACCTGCGGCAAATTGTCGGTCATCACGTCAATACGGCGATGCATATGGATGCCGTCAACGATGGCGGCCGGATAATCTTGCCCTGGGTTACCGCGAACAAAATCCGCCAGCAGATTTCCCGAAAGCGAGCTATTGGCGAGGTGAGCAAGGTGCAGGTGAGCGAGAAAATTCATTGTTAAACGTTTATCCAGAGGGGTAAGGGTTGCAGGGATGTCTCCCCGGCACTAGACTACCCGCCTCATTATTAAGCCCAGAGTCACAGTCATGCGCGTTGCCGATTTCTCCTTTGAACTACCAGAATCCCTGATTGCCCACTATCCGCAAGCCGAGCGTAGCAGCTGTCGCTTGCTGTCGCTGGACGGGCCGACGGGCGCGCTGACGCACGGTACTTTCACCGATTTGCTCGATAAGCTCAACCCTGGCGATCTGCTGGTCTTTAACAATACCCGCGTGATCCCGGCGCGCCTGTTTGGCCGTAAAGCCAGCGGCGGCAAGATTGAAGTACTGGTCGAGCGTATGCTGGATGATAAACGTATTCTGGCACATATTCGCGCCTCTAAAGCGCCGAAACCTGGTGCCGAGCTGCTGCTGGGCGATGATGAAAGCATTAAAGCAACAATGGTCGCCCGCCATGACGCGCTGTTTGAAGTCGAATTCGACGACGAACGCAGCGTGCTGGACATTCTGAACGCTATCGGCCACATGCCGCTGCCGCCGTACATCGACCGTCCGGACGAAGACGCCGACCGCGAGCTGTATCAGACCGTGTACAGCGAAAAACCGGGTGCCGTTGCGGCACCGACCGCGGGCCTGCATTTCGACGAACCGCTGCTGGCGAAGCTTCGCGAGAAAGGCATCGAGATGGCGTTTGTTACGCTGCACGTGGGCGCGGGTACCTTCCAGCCGGTGCGCGTTGACAGCATTGAAGACCACATCATGCACTCCGAATACGCGGAAGTGCCGCAAGAGGTGGTGGATGCAGTGCTGGCGGCGAAAGCTCGCGGCAACCGCGTGATTGCGGTCGGTACCACCTCCGTTCGCTCGCTGGAAAGCGCGGCGCAGGCGGCAAAAGATGAGCTGATTGCGCCGTTCTTCGGCGACACGCAAATCTTTATTTTCCCAGGCTACCAATACCAGGTGATTGATGCGTTGGTCACCAACTTCCACCTGCCGGAATCTACGCTGATTATGCTGGTGTCCGCTTTTGCCGGTTATCAGCACACCATGAACGCCTATAAGGCTGCTGTAGAACAAAAATATCGCTTTTTTAGTTACGGTGATGCCATGTTTATCACGTACAATCCGCAGGCTATTTCTGAGCGTGTCGGGGAATAAATTTCCGGCATGAGTGTTTAAAACGTCGGACTGTTTTTCTGACGCAGGAGTGAAGATGAAATTTGAACTGGACACCACAGACGGTCGCGCCCGCCGCGGCCGCCTGGTTTTTGATCGTGGCGTAGTGGAGACGCCTGCCTTTATGCCGGTAGGTACCTACGGCACCGTTAAAGGCATGACGCCGGAAGAAGTCGAAGCCACCGGCGCGCAAATCATTCTCGGTAACACCTTCCACCTGTGGCTGCGCCCGGGTCAGGAAATCATGAAGCTGCACGGCGACCTGCATGATTTCATGCAGTGGAAAGGCCCAATCCTGACCGATTCCGGCGGTTTCCAGGTCTTCAGCTTGGGCGATATCCGCAAAATCACCGAGCAGGGTGTGCACTTCCGCAACCCAATTAACGGCGACCCGATCTTCCTCGATCCAGAAAAATCGATGGAAATTCAGTACGATCTCGGCTCCGATATCGTGATGATTTTCGACGAATGTACGCCGTACCCGGCGGATTGGGACTACGCTAAGCGCTCTATGGAGATGTCTCTGCGTTGGGCCAAACGCAGCCGCGACCGTTTTGATGGCCTCGGCAACAAAAATGCGCTTTTTGGCATCATTCAGGGCAGCGTTTACGAAGATTTACGTGATATCTCCGTCAAAGGTCTGGTGGAGATTGGCTTTGATGGCTACGCTGTCGGCGGCCTGGCGGTAGGTGAGCCGAAGGAAGACATGCACCGTATCCTGGAGCACGTTTGCCCGCAGATCCCTGCTGACAAACCGCGTTACCTGATGGGCGTCGGCAAACCAGAGGACCTGGTTGAAGGCGTTCGTCGCGGTATCGATATGTTTGACTGCGTTATGCCAACGCGTAACGCCCGTAACGGTCATCTGTTTGTGACCGACGGTGTGGTGAAAATCCGTAATGCCAAACATAAGAGCGATACCAGCACGCTTGATGCCGAGTGTGATTGCTACACCTGTCGCAATTATTCGCGTGCATACTTGCATCATCTTGACCGTTGCAACGAAATACTGGGCGCGCGCCTCAATACCATTCATAATCTTCGCTACTATCAGCGCTTAATGGCTGGTTTACGCAAGGCTATCGAAGAGGGTAAATTAGAGAGCTTCGTGACCGATTTCTACCAACGCCAGGGGCGTACCGTTCCACCTTTGAACGTTGATTAATTTTAATAATGAGGGAATTTGAATGAGCTTTTTTATTTCTGATGCGGTAGCAGCAACCGGGGCTCCGTCGCAGGGCAGCCCGATGTCTCTGATTCTGATGCTGGTGGTTTTCGGCCTGATCTTCTATTTCATGATCCTGCGTCCACAGCAAAAACGTACCAAAGAACATAAAAACCTGATGAGCTCCATCGCGAAAGGCGATGAAGTGCTGACTAACGGTGGCCTGGTTGGTCGTGTGACCAAAGTAGCAGAAACTGGCTACATTGCTATCGCACTGAACGACACCACTGAAGTGGTTATCAAACGTGACTTCGTAGCTGCCGTTCTGCCGAAAGGCACCATGAAGGCGCTGTAATAATTCGTTTTCCCAAAGGGAACTGCCGTGTTAAACCGTTATCCTTTGTGGAAGTATGTCATGCTGGTCGTCGTGATTGTCGTCGGCCTGCTGTATGCGCTTCCCAACCTGTATGGTGAGGATCCGGCCGTTCAAATCACTGGCGTGCGCGGTGTCGCCGCCAGTGAGCAAACGCTGATCCAGGTCCAGAAAACGTTACAAGAAGAAAAAATTACCGCTAAGTCTGTGGCACTGGAAGAGGGCGCTATTCTTGCGCGCTTCGACACCACCGACATCCAGCTGCGTGCGCGTGAAGCGCTGGTAAACGTGCTGGGTGACAAATACGTCGTGGCGCTTAACCTTGCTCCGGCAACGCCGCGCTGGCTGGCTGCGATTAACGCAGAGCCGATGAAGCTCGGTCTTGACCTGCGTGGTGGTGTGCACTTCCTGATGGAAGTGGATATGGACACTGCGCTGGGCAAACTGCAGGAACAAAATATCGATAGCCTGCGCAGTGACCTGCGTGAAAAAGGCATTCCTTATACTACCGTTCGCAAAGAAGACAACTACGGTCTGAGCATCGCTTTCCGTGACAGCAATGCGCGTGATGAAGCCGTCTCTTATCTGAGCAAGCGTCATCAGGATCTGGTGATTTCCAGCCAGGGTAGCACCGCGCTGCGTGCGGTGATGACCGATGCTCGTCTGAGCGAAGCCCGTGAATACGCCGTTCAGCAGAACATCAACATTCTGCGTAACCGTGTAAACCAGCTGGGCGTTGCTGAGCCAGTGGTTCAGCGCCAGGGGGCTGACCGCATCGTGGTTGAGCTGCCTGGTATCCAGGACACCGCGCGTGCGAAAGAAATTCTGGGTGCCACTGCAACCCTGGAATTCCGTCTGGTAAACACCAACGTTGACCAGGCTGCTGCCGCATCTGGCCGCGTGCCGGGCGACTCTGAAGTGAAAGATACTCGTGAAGGCCAGCCGGTTGTGCTGTACAAGCGTGTGATCCTGACCGGTGACCATATCACCGACTCCACTTCAAGCCAGGACGAGTACAACCAGCCGCAGGTTAACATCTCGCTCGATAGCGCGGGTGGTAACATCATGTCTAACTTCACCAAGGACAACATCGGTAAGCCGATGGCGACCCTGTTCGTGGAGTACAAAGACAGCGGTAAGAAAGATGCTAACGGTCGCGCCATTCTGGTGAAACAGGAAGAGGTGATTAACATCGCCAACATCCAGTCTCGCCTGGGTAACAGCTTCCGTATTACCGGTATCAGCAACCCGAACGAAGCGCGTCAGCTCTCTCTGCTGCTGCGTGCCGGTGCGCTGATTGCGCCGATTCAGATTGTTGAAGAACGTACCATCGGTCCAACCTTGGGTATGCAGAACATCAAGCAGGGCCTGGAAGCGTGTCTGGCCGGTCTGGTGGTCTCTATCCTGTTCATGCTCGTCTTCTATAAGAAGTTCGGTCTGATTGCGACAAGCGCACTGCTGGCTAACCTGATACTGATCGTCGGTATCATGTCACTGCTGCCGGGCGCGACGTTGAGTATGCCGGGTATTGCGGGGATTGTGTTAACCCTTGCGGTTGCCGTCGATGCTAACGTACTGATCAACGAACGTATCAAAGAAGAGTTGAGTAACGGACGTTCGGTACAGCAGGCAATCAACGAAGGCTATGCTGGCGCGTTCAGTTCCATCTTCGATGCGAACATCACGACGCTGATTAAAGTCTTGATCCTGTATGCAGTCGGCACCGGGGCAATTAAAGGGTTCGCGATTACTACCGGTATCGGTGTGGCGACGTCGATGTTTACCGCGATTGTCGGTACGCGTGCCATCGTAAACCTGTTGTATGGCGGCAAGCGCGTCAAAAAGCTGTCAATCTGAGGAGTGCGATGTGGCACAGGAATATAGCGTTGAACAACTAAACCACGGCCGTAAAGTCTATGACTTTATGCGCTGGGATTACTGGGCTTTCGGTATCTCGGGTTTCCTGCTGATTGCGGCCATCGTGGTGATGGGCGTACGCGGGTTTAACTGGGGTCTCGATTTCACCGGCGGTACGGTAATTGAAATTACGCTGGAAAAACCGGCGGACATGGACTTAATGCGCGATGCGCTGGAGAAAGCGGGCTTCGTTGATCCGCTCCTGCAGAACTTCGGCAGCAGCCATGACATTATGGTACGTATGCCGCCAACCAAAGGTGCGGATGGTGGCCAGGTACTGGGTAGCAAAGTGCTGAGTGTGATTAACGAAGCCACCAGTCAGAATGCTGCCGTGAAGCGTATCGAATTCGTCGGACCAAGCGTGGGCGCCGATCTGGCGCAAACCGGTGCGATGGCGCTGATGGTGGCTTTGCTGTCCATTCTGGTGTACGTCGGTTTCCGCTTTGAGTGGCGACTGGCGGCGGGTGTGGTTATCTCACTGGCGCACGACGTGATCATTACTGTGGGTATACTCTCGTTGTTCCATATCGAGATTGACCTGACTATCGTGGCATCGTTGATGTCGGTTATCGGTTACTCACTGAACGATAGTATCGTGGTATCTGACCGTATTCGTGAAAACTTCCGCAAGATTCGCCGCGGTACGCCATACGAAATCTTTAACGTGTCGCTGACCCAGACGCTGCACCGTACGTTGATTACGTCCGGTACGACGTTAGTGGTTATTCTGATGCTGTACCTCTTCGGTGGTCCGGTACTGGAAGGCTTCTCGCTGACTATGCTTATCGGTGTTTCCATCGGTACTGCATCGTCTATCTACGTAGCCTCGGCGCTGGCGCTGAAGCTGGGTATGAAACGCGAGCACATGCTGCAGCAGAAAGTGGAGAAAGAAGGGGCGGATCAGCCGTCAATTCTGCCGTAATCTGCCGCACTTAGGGCACGAATAAAAGCCGCAACGCCGTAGGGTGTTGCGGCTTTTTTATTGCCCATTTAGACTGTGCGTATTCCCTTACATTGAACACGACATATCGAGTCATTATGGCCATCATCCCAAAAAACTACGTGCGGCTGGAAAGCGGCTACCGTGAAAAAGCGCTGAAACTGTTCCCATGGGTATGCGGACGCTGTTCGCGCGAGTTCGTCTACTCCAACCTGCGTGAGTTGACGGTTCACCATATGGATCACGACCATACCAATAACCCGGAAGATGGCAGCAACTGGGAGCTTCTGTGCCTGTTCTGTCACGATCATGAGCACTCGAAGTACACCGAGGCGGATCAGTACGGTTCGACGGTCGTGGCCGGGGAAGATGCGCAAAAAGACGTGGGCGAGGCGACCTACAACCCGTTTGCGGACCTGAAAGCGATGCTGAATAAGAAGAAATAGCCGGTGTGATGTAACGCGTACATGGTTACTGGAATCCCGACCGTAAGGTCGGGATTTTTTCGTTTTTAGGCCATGTCGAAATCAATGAGCAGAGTAGAATCAGCGGCAAGCCGGTTTATTCCGGTGAGGCGCAGTGTTGCGGGGGCTTGATCCCCGGTGGCCTTGTCGCTGGAAAGAGAAAACCCCCGCACATTGTTCGGTATTCACCGGCAACATAACGGGGGCTAACTTGACCCTAGACAAGTTGAGGATAGCCGCGAACCGTTGCCATTGCAACCAAGGCGGCTGTATGACGCTCACGGAAGTTTGCATTATTGTCTGGCACGATCTGGCAGCACCAACGCTGGTCGGTATTGCGACAGGTCTGTTTTTAGGCTGGTGGCATAGTCAGAGATAAGGCGAGGTGGGCGAACCTGCCGCCCGCGTGGCAGCATGCGCCCGAAACAGGCCAGAGGGTAACCTCTGGCCTTTTTTGCGGTGTCAAACTTAGAAGTTGTAACCTACAACCAGGTAACCACCCCAACCGGTAGATTTCGCGTTGAAGTCGCCTTCGCCCCAGTTCAGGGTATTGCCGCCTTGCCACTGACCGCCGTTATGGAAGTAACGGGCAACGACAGAGTAGTGCCAGTGATCGTAGTTCAGCGCCAGGATGTGGCTGGATGCGATAGAGTTGCTGGTACGGTTTGGTTCGTCGCCGAGATCTGAACCCCAGTCGAAGTTGGTGAAGCCGATGTAGCTCAGCTTACCGCCCCAGAGGTCACTGATTGGCACAAAGTATTTCACTTTGAAGCGGTAGCCATCCCACTCGTTTTCGTTCGCGGCACCATAGTTCTGCCACTGGTATTTGGCATAGACGTTCAGGGACAGACCCATTGGCAGGCCGGTGTCGATATCGGTACCCAGACCCATATACCAGGTGCTCTGGCGGCTGGCCTTGTTGTCACCCATATCGTAGATGTAGTTGTTCGCGATGTACCACTCTTTGAACGGACCAAAGCTCAGGTCAGCGCCGGTCAGCTTATCGATAGAGAAGCGTGGTTCGATTTCCATGAACATAGGAGAACCGTCAGACCATACGCCTTTATCGTTGCCGTTACCCCAGTCAAAGGTTTTAGGAATATCGATGTAGCCGTAGAAGTCTAGCCAGTCTTTTTTGGCAAATGCTTCATATTCCAGGTAAACGTCGTTGTTCAGCTTCGGTGAGAAGCGGGTGTGATAGCTACCCACCACGTTTACGCTCTGATGCCACCAGTCGGAGACATACTGAGGTTGAGAATCGCCCGCTGCGTTAGCAGTGAAAGAAGCGGAGAGCGCCAGTGCAGCACCGGCTGCTAATAATGTTTTTTTCATATTTCTGCCACTAATAAAAAAAATCGAAAGAGAGTGATTTTTATCACCGAAGTTTTTCTAAATGTTTCGTGTTTCTGCGTGCCTATTATATGAATCCTTGCTCACGAAAATCAGTCATGGTTCACACATTTTTCAATCGCGTAATCGATTGCGTTCACGTTTGCGTAGTTTAGACGCCGCGATTGTACTGATGGAGTGAATTAATGCAAATGTTTACATACGCGAAATGTGTTTCAGGCAGAGGGAGAGGACAGAATTTGAGAGAGAATGTTGTTACCATTCTCCCTCGATTGAAATGTTATTGCGCGTTGGCAGGCTGTACGTCGTGGATGCGTACGAAGCCAAGCTGTTCCGGGGTCACGCCGTTAAGCTGAAGCGGAATATCGACATCGCTTGGCGCCAGCACGCTCGCCGGGGCGGAGAAGAGCTGATTTTGCACGTTGACCTCCTGATATTGCTCGGTCGTACCCTGAATCTGGCCCCACTCAACGGTGCCGGTGAAGGCAGGCAGCGCATCGTTTGACTCGCCCTGAATATGCAGCGTCATCGCCGTACCCTGCGCGTTAGCGGCGATATTGCGTAACGACATGCGCAGCGTACCAATCTGGCTGTTCAGACGTGCTGGCGTGTTCGCACCAGGAAGCAGGTAAACACCGCGCGTTGATTTCGCATTCAGCGCATTTTGCTGAGTGATTTTCACCGTCTCTTTATTGAGCTGCGTCATCTCGGTACTGAGGGCGCTGATGTTTTGATGCATCTGCTTCACCTCGGACTGCTGCGCGCAGGCGCTCAGGCTGACGAGGCTTCCCAGCAGGGCGATTCTTAGGTAACGTCTTGTCATGCTGTCTGTTTCCTTTTCTTCGGATAACGCAATGGTAGCGTGCTATGCGGCATCTGACATCGATCCTTTGTCTCAAAAAGCGCTGTTTCTTTGTTGTATCCGCAGTTCAGGGTAAAATAGATTCCCATCACCCTCATCGTCAGGACGTTGTATGCACTGCCCATTCTGTTTCGCCGTAGATACTAAAGTCATTGACTCCCGCCTGGTGGGAGAAGGTTCCTCCGTTCGCCGCCGCCGGCAATGTCTGGTGTGCAATGAGCGCTTCACCACGTTTGAGGTGGCTGAACTGGTAATGCCGCGCGTGGTGAAAAGCAACGATGTGCGGGAACCGTTCAATGAAGATAAGCTGCGCAGCGGTATGCTGCGTGCGCTGGAAAAACGCCCGGTCAGCTCCGATGATGTGGAAATGGCGATTAACCATATCAAATCACACCTGCGCGCCACCGGCGAGCGGGAAGTGCCGAGCAAACTGCTGGGCAACCTGGTCATGGAGCAGCTGAAAAAGCTCGATAAAGTGGCCTATATCCGCTTTGCCTCGGTGTACCGCAGCTTCGAAGACATTAAAGAATTTGGCGAAGAGATCGCCCGCTTACAGGACTAAGCTATGCACGATGAAATGTACATGGCGCGTGCGCTGAAGCTGGCGCAACGTGGTCGCTTTACCACACATCCCAACCCGCGTGTGGGCTGTGTGATTGTGAATCAGGGCGAAATTGTCGGCGAGGGCTTCCACTATCGCGCCGGTGAACCCCATGCGGAAGTGCACGCGCTGCGCATGGCGGGCGATAAAGCCAAAGGCGCCACCGCCTACGTTACGCTGGAACCGTGCAGTCACCATGGGCGCACGCCGCCGTGCTGCGACGCATTAATTGCCGCGGGTGTCTCCCGTGTGGTCGCCGCCATGCAGGATCCAAACCCGCAGGTTGCGGGGCGTGGACTGTACCGCTTACAGCAGGCTGGTATTGAGGTCAGCCACGGGCTGATGATGAGCGAAGCCGAAGCGCTGAACAAAGGCTTCCTCAAGCGGATGCGTACCGGTTTCCCGTATATCCAACTGAAGCTGGGTGCGTCGCTGGATGGCCGTACGGCAATGGCCAGCGGTGAAAGCCAATGGATCACCTCGCCGCAGGCGCGTCGCGATGTTCAGCGCCTGCGGGCGGAAAGCCACGCGATTTTAACCAGCAGTGCTACGGTGTTGGCGGACAATCCGGCGCTGACCGTGCGATGGGATGAGCTCAATGTCGAAACGCAGGCGCTCTACCCGCAGGAAAATCTGCGCCAGCCGCTGCGCATTGTGATTGATAGCGGCAACCGCGTGACGCCGGAGCACCGTATCGTGCAGCAGCCCGGTGAAACGCTGTTTGCGCGTACCGAAGATGATACCCGCGACTGGCCGGAAGGCGTACAAACGCTGAAAGTGCCGGAACACAACGGGCATCTCGATCTGGTGCTGCTGATGATGCAGCTGGGCAAACAGCAGATTAACAGTATCTGGGTGGAAGCGGGGCCAACGCTTGCCGGTGCATTGATTCAAGCGGGGCTGGTTGACGAGCTTATCGTCTATATCGCGCCTAAACTGTTAGGAAGCGATGCGCGCGGATTATGTATGCTGCCAGGCCTTGAGAAACTGGCCGATGCGCCCCATTTCAAATTCAATGAGATACGACAGGTAGGCCCGGATGTTTGCCTGCATTTAACGACTGCGTGAGGCTTTCCGAATTAGAGGAAGCAGCGCCCAGAATATTATGATAAAATCCGCCCCCCTGCGGGGCAAATGAACCCAAAGGAAGAGTATGAACATTATTGAAGCTAACGTTGCTACCCCGGACGCTCGCGTCGCCATCACCATCGCGCGTTTCAACAACTTTATCAATGACAGCCTGCTGGAAGGTGCTATCGACGCCCTGAAGCGCATTGGTCAGGTTAAAGATGAAAACATCACCGTTGTTTGGGTTCCAGGTGCCTATGAACTGCCTCTGGCGGCTGGCGCACTGGCGAAAACCGGTAAATACGATGCAGTGATCGCGCTGGGTACGGTTATCCGTGG
Source organism: uncultured Kluyvera sp. (assembly GCF_902485085.1). Lineage (NCBI taxonomy): Bacteria > Pseudomonadati > Pseudomonadota > Gammaproteobacteria > Enterobacterales > Enterobacteriaceae > Kluyvera > uncultured Kluyvera sp. Next base: position 89,886 of record NZ_CABTJS010000123.1, on the reverse strand, counting down.
CGGTACTGCGCACTTCGAATATGTCGCTGGCGGGGCAAGCAATGGCCTGGCGCACGTCGCTCAGGACAGCGAAATCCCGGTAGCCTTTGGTGTTCTGACCACCGAAAGTATTGAACAAGCCATCGAACGTGCTGGCACAAAAGCCGGTAACAAAGGTGCAGAAGCTGCACTGACCGCGCTTGAAATGATTAATGTATTGAAAGCCATCAAGGCCTGATTTTTGTAAGGGGAAATCCGTGAAACCTGCTGCTCGTCGCCGCGCCCGTGAGTGTGCCGTCCAGGCGCTTTACTCCTGGCAGTTGTCCCAGAACGACATCTCCGATGTTGAATACCAGTTCCTGGCAGAACAAGACGTTAAAGATGTCGACGTCCTGTACTTCCGTGAGCTGCTGTCCGGGGTGGCGACTAACAGCGCATACCTCGACGGATTGATGAAGCCGTACCTGTCCCGTATGCTCGAAGAGCTGGGCCAGGTAGAGAAAGCCGTACTGCGCATTGCGCTGTTCGAGCTGTCGAAGCGTGATGATGTGCCATATAAAGTGGCTATCAACGAAGCTATCGAACTGGCAAAAACCTTTGGCGCTGAAGACAGCCACAAGTTTGTCAACGGCGTGCTGGATAAAGCCGCTCCTGTCATTCGTCCCCACAAAAAGTAATCTCCAGGCCGGATTTTGCCGAATTTCATTTGGCAGGTCCGGCCTTGTTTTATCCTTCTGCTGAGGCATAACGTATGGCATGCGGCGAATTCTCCCTGATTGCCCGTTATTTTGACCGAGTACGAAACGCCCGTCTCGATGTAGAAACCGGAATCGGCGACGACTGCGCGTTACTCAATATTCCCGAAAAACAGACTCTGGCTATCAGCACCGATACGCTGGTGGTGGGTAATCATTTCCTTCCTGATATCGACCCGGCTGACCTGGCTCATAAAGCGCTGGCCGTCAATCTTAGCGATTTAGCGGCAATGGGCGCGGACCCGGCCTGGCTGACGCTTGCGCTGACGCTACCTGCGGTTGATGAAGCGTGGTTGGCGGCGTTCAGTGACAGTCTGTTTGAACTGTTAAACTATTACGATATGCAGCTGATTGGCGGCGACACCACCAAAGGGCCGCTGTCGATGACGCTGGGTATTCACGGCTATGTACCGGTTGGACGTGCGCTGAAGCGCTCGGGCGCAAAACCGGGTGATTGGATTTACGTGACCGGCACGCCTGGCGACAGCGCCGCGGGTCTGGCGCTGATTCTGAATCAGTTAACGATTGATAACCCAGAGGATGCGGCCTATCTGCGCCAGCGTCATCTTCGCCCGACGCCGCGTATCCTGCAAGGACAGGCGCTGCGTGACCTGGCAAACTCGGCTATCGACATCTCTGACGGTCTGATTTCCGATCTGGGCCACATTCTGAATGCCAGCGGCGTAGGGGCTCGCGTTGACCTCGATCTGCTGCCGTACTCTGATGCGCTGCGCCGTCACGTGCAGCCAGAGCAGGCATGCCGTTGGGCGCTCTCCGGCGGTGAAGACTATGAACTCTGCTTTACCGTTCCAGAACTGAACCGCGGCGCGCTAGAAGTGGCGCTGGGTCAACTGGGTACATCGTTTACCTGCATCGGACAAATCAGTGCCGATGTAGAGGGACTGCATTTCACCCAGGATGGGAAAGCGGTGCAGCTCGACTGGAAGGGGTACGATCATTTTGGCTAAGCGTGACGAAGCAAAAAGTCGTCTTAATCTACGCAATCCCTGGCATCTGCTGGCAACGGGGTTTGGCAGCGGCCTGAGCCCGATAATGCCAGGTACGGCAGGCTCGATTGCCGCCATTCCCTTCTGGTATGTGCTAACGTTTTTGCCGCTGCAGCTCTATTCACTGGTGGTGATGTTCGGCATCTGCATCGGCGTTTATATCTGCCGCCGCACGGCGCGCGATATGGGGACGCATGACCACGGCAGTATCGTGTGGGATGAGTTTATCGGTATGTGGATTACGCTGATGGCGATTCCGGTCATTAGTTGGCAATGGGTATTGGCTGGCTTTGTGGTGTTCCGTATTTTTGATATGTGGAAGCCCTGGCCGATCCGTTGGTTTGACCGTAACGTCCACGGCGGAATGGGGATTATGGTCGATGATATCATCGCAGGGGTGATTTCAGCGGCGATACTGTTTGTGGTAGGACATTACATTCTGTGATGCGTTAACCCTCACCCCGGCCCTCTCCCTGAAAGGGAGAGGGAGAAAACCGCGTGCTGCCTTTTGATGGTGAGTGCGAAAATTGCACCAAACGGTTCCCTCGCCCCTTTGGGGAGAGGGTTAGGGTGAGGGGATATCCGGCGCGTTACTTAAACCCAACCACCGGATGCGGCTGATACGGCGCTTCCATTGACGCAATCTGCTCCGGCGTTAACGTTATATCCACCGCGTTCAGCAGTTCATCTAACTGATCCTCACGCGACGCGCCAATAATCGGTGCCGCAACGCCCCGTTTACTCAACAACCACGCCAGCGCCGTTTGCGCGCGGCTAGCTTCCACCTCTTGCGCTACCCGCTCCAGTTCACCGGCAATCTGCTCATCGTTTTCTTCGGTTGAGCTATACAGCGTTTGCCCGAATTCGTCGGAGACCAGTCTTGCCGTCGTTTCTCCCCACGGACGCGTCAGGCGACCGCGCGCCAGCGGGCTCCACGGAATAACCGCCACCCCTTCCTGAGAACAGAGCGGCAGCATATCGCGCTCTTCTTCCCGGTAGATCAGATTGTAGTGATCCTGCATGGTGACGAACGGTGCCCAGCCGTTGGTTTTTTGCAGCGCCAGCGCGTGCGCAAACTGGCGGGCGTGCATCGACGACGCGCCAATAAAGCGGGCCTTACCGGATTTCACCACCTCATCCAGCGCTTCCAGCGTTTCTTCAATTGGCGTGCGATAGTCCCAGCGATGAATTTGCAGCAGATCGACATAGTCCATCCCAAGGCGCTTCAGGCTGTCATCGATGGAGCGAAGAATTTGCGCGCGGGAAAGTCCCTCTTCAAGGTCGCCTACCTGGTGAAAAACCTTGGTGGCTACCACGACGTCATCACGGCGAGCGAAGTCGCGCAGCGCGCGGCCGACGATCTCTTCGCTGCTGCCGTCAGAGTAGCTGTTTGCGGTGTCGAAAAAGTTGATGCCGCCTTCAATGGCACGCTGAATGATGGGGCGGCTGCTGTCTTCCGGAAGCGTCCAGGCGTGTTTACCCCGATCCGGTTCGCCGAAGGTCATACAGCCAAGGCAAAGACGAGAGACCCGAAGGCCGGTGTGTCCTAACGTATCGTATTGCATGAATCAGCTCCTGCTAGCGGGTAAGCGGTTTACCTTTAAGCATAGCAGGAGCGAGGGGGAGGATTATGCTAGCCAGTCCGCGATCTTCGCTTCGATACCGGCGGCATCGAGACCGAGGTCGGCGCGCGCCTCTTCCTGAGAACCCTGTGGGACGAAGAAGTCAGGCAGGCCGAGGTTTAGTACCGGCACCGGTTTACGATGCGCCATCAGCACGTCGTTCACGCCGCTGCCCGCACCGCCGATGATGGCGTTCTCTTCCAGCGTCACCAGCGAGTCGTGGCGCGAGGCCATCTCGAGGATCAGACTTTGATCGAGTGGTTTCACAAAGCGCATATCCACAAGCGTGGCGTTAAGCTTCTCGGCGACGATTTCCGCTTCGGTCAGCAGAGTACCGAAGTTGAGGATCGCCAGCTTCTCGCCTTCACGTTTCACTACCCCTTTACCCAGCGGCAGTTTTTCCAGCGGTTGAAGTTCAGCGCCGGTACCGCAGCCGCGCGGATAGCGCACCGCGCTTGGGCCGTCGCTATAGTGATAGCCGGTATAGAGCATCTGACGGCATTCGTTTTCATCGCTTGGCGTCATGATGACAAAATCAGGAATGCAACGCAGGTAAGAAATATCGAATGCCCCCTGGTGCGTCTGACCGTCGGCGCCGACAATACCCGCGCGGTCAATCGCGAACAGTACCGGCAGTTTCTGGATAGCTACATCGTGGATAACCTGATCATAGGCGCGTTGCAGGAAGGTGGAGTAGATAGCCACAATCGGTTTATAGCCGCCAATCGCCAGTCCTGCGGCGAAGGTCACCGCGTGTTGCTCGGCAATGGCCACGTCGAAATACTGGTCAGGGTATTTTTTCGAAAACTCCACCATGCCGGAGCCTTCGCGCATTGCCGGGGTGACCGCCATCAGCTTGCTGTCTTTCGCTGCGGTTTCGCACAGCCAGTCGCCAAAAATTTTCGAGTATGACGGCAGGCCGCCACTGCTTTTTGGCAGCTTACCGCTGGTGTGATCGAATTTCGGCACCGCGTGGAAGGTGATTGGGTCTTTCTCGGCAGGCTCATAGCCACGGCCTTTTTTGGTCATGATGTGCAGGAACTGCGGGCCTTTCAGGTCGCGCATGTTCTTGAGCGTATTGACCAGCCCCAGCACGTCGTGACCGTCAACCGGCCCGATGTAGTTGAAGCCCAGCTCTTCAAACAGCGTGCCAGGCACCACCATACCTTTGATATGTTCTTCGGTACGTTTGAGCAGTTCTTTAATTGGTGGGACGCCAGAGAAGACTTTCTTGCCACCTTCGCGCAGGGAAGAGTAGAGCTTGCCGGAAAGCAGCTGCGCCAGATGGTTATTCAGCGCGCCGACGTTTTCAGAGATAGACATCTCGTTGTCGTTCAGCACCACCAGCATATCGGGTTTGATATCGCCTGCGTGGTTCATTGCTTCAAACGCCATACCCGCAGTAATGGCGCCATCGCCAATCACGCAGACGGTACGACGCTGCTTGTTCTCTTTGCCTGCGGCAACCGCAATACCAATGCCAGCGGAAATAGACGTCGAGGAGTGACCGACGCTCAGCACGTCATACTCGCTCTCACCGCGCCATGGGAACGGATGCAGGCCACCTTTCTGACGGATGGTGCCAATTTTATCGCGGCGACCGGTCAGAATTTTGTGTGGATAGGCCTGGTGACCGACGTCCCAGATAAGCTGGTCGAACGGCGTGTTATAGACATAGTGCAGCGCCACGGTGAGCTCCACCGTGCCAAGCCCGGAGGCGAAGTGTCCGCTGGAACGGCTCACGCTGTCGAGCAGGTAACGACGCAGCTCGTCACACAGCTTCGGCAGGCTCTCTTTTGGCAGCAGGCGCAATTCCTGAGTGGAATCGACCAACGCCAGGGTCGGGTATTTGGCAATATCAAAACTCATCTGAGACTCATTTATAGTTTATTTGTCGCGCAGGATGATGTAGTTCGCTAGCGCTTCCAGTGCTGTGGTATCCAGTGATTGCGCAGCCAGTTCGGTTAAGGACTGACGGGCATCGGCAATAAGGTCACTGGCTTTGTTCCGGGCTTGCTCAAGGCCCAGTAATGCAGGATAGGTACTCTTGCCGAGCTGCTGGTCGGCACCCTGGCGCTTTCCGAGGGTCGCAGTATCGCCCACCACATCCAGAATGTCATCCTGAACCTGGAACGCCAGGCCGATGCTTTCGGCATACTTATCCAGCAGTGGTAGCGCCTTGCGGCCTTGCTCACCCGCGCTGAGTGCGCCCATGCGTACGGCGGCGCGGATCAGCGCACCGGTCTTATGACGGTGAATGCGCTCCAGCATTTCCAGATTAACCTGTTGTCCTTCAGCTTCCAGATCCAGCGCCTGACCACCGCACATGCCGGCTACGCCGCTGGCGGTTGCCAGTTCGGACAGCATCGCCAGACGATCGCGGTCTGAGACCTCGTTCATCGGCGCATCACTCAGTATAGAAAACGCCAGCGTTTGTAGCGCATCACCGGCCAGAATGGCGCTCGCCTCGCCAAATTTAATATGGCAGGTCGGCTGACCACGGCGCAGGTCATCATCGTCCATCGCCGGGAGATCATCATGCATCAGCGAATAGGCGTGAATGCACTCGACCGCCGCAGCGGGCGCGTCCAGCGTCGTGAGGCTGACGCCGAACATTTGACCGGTGGCATATACCAGGAACGGGCGCAGGCGTTTACCGCCTAATAGTGCGCCATACTGCATGGCATCAACCAGTGGAGTGTTCTGAAACGGCAGCGGAGCGATAAAACGGCGCAGCGCGTCATTTGCCTGCTCAACGCAGGCATTCAGCTGTTGCGAAAAATCCATTTATTCGGCGTCCGGCGTGAAAGGCTCAAGGGGGGAATCTTCGTTATCGGCTAACAGGATCTGCACGCGTTGTTCCGCTTGTTGCAGCTTCGTCTGCCCCTGACGTGCCAGCTGCACGCCGCGTTCGAATTCGTTCAGCGCCTCTTCCAGTGGAAGGGAACCGCTTTCCAGACGGTTAACAATTTGCTCCAGCTCGGTTAAAGCGGTCTCGAAACTGGCCGGGGCTTCGTTTTTCTTTGGCATAGTGAATGTTTGGCTCTTGTTATGTCGCGACTGCGTCTATGGTAACGGAGTCTGGGTGTGAAGCAAATAACACGCAATGGTAAGCGGGATGATGGTATACTCCGCGCATCTGGACGCAGATGCCATGGGTACACTGCGATACATCTTTTGCCTAAAGCCCGTCGGGCTTGTCAACGAACCATTGCCGCCATGAAGTTTATCATTAAATTGTTCCCGGAAATCACCATCAAAAGCCAAACTGTGCGTTTGCGCTTTATTAAAATTTTAACCGGGAATATTCGTAACGTTCTTAAAAACCATGATGAAACGCTTGCTGTCGTCCGCCACTGGGACCACATCGAAGTGCGTTCTAAAGATGAAGACAAACGTCTGGTGCTGCGCGATGCGCTGACCCGCATCCCGGGGATCCACCATATTCTGGAAGTCGAAGACGTTCCGTTTACCTCGCTGCACAATATTTTTGAGCAGACGCTGCCGCTGTGGCGTGAAACGCTGGAAGGTAAATCTTTCTGCGTACGCGTTAAGCGTCGTGGTAAGCACGAATTTACGTCTATTGAAGTCGAGCGTTACGTTGGCGGCGGTCTGAATCAGCACATCGAGACGGCACGCGTGAAGCTGACCAACCCGGACGTGACCGTTAACCTCGAAATTGAGAACGACCGTCTGCTGCTGGTGAAAGGGCGCTACGAAGGCATTGGCGGCTTCCCGATTGGTACTCAGGAAGACGTGCTGTCGCTTATTTCTGGCGGCTTCGACTCCGGCGTTTCCAGCTATATGCTGATGCGTCGCGGCTGTCGCGTACACTACTGCTTCTTCAACCTCGGCGGCGCGGCGCATGAAATCGGCGTTCGTCAGGTGGCGCACTACCTGTGGAACCGTTTCGGTAGCTCACACCGCGTACGTTTCGTAGCGATCAACTTCGAGCCGGTAGTCGGTGAAATTCTGGAGAAAGTGGAAGACGGCCAGATGGGCGTCGTGCTGAAGCGCATGATGGTCCGCGCGGCATCGCAAGTGGCTGAGCGCTACGGCGTACAGGCGCTGGTGACCGGCGAAGCGCTGGGTCAGGTGTCTAGCCAGACGCTGACCAACCTGCGTCTTATCGATAACGTCTCCGATACCCTGATCCTGCGTCCGCTGATTTCTCACGATAAAGAGCACATCATCAACCTGGCGCGAGAAATCGGCACCGAAGACTTTGCCCGCACCATGCCGGAATACTGTGGCGTGATCTCGAAGAGCCCAACCATCAAAGCGGTGAAGGCGAAAATCGAAGCGGAAGAAGCGAATTTCGATTTTGCGATTCTGGATAAAGTGGTTGCCGAAGCGAACAACGTCGACATCCGCGAAATTGCGCAGCAGACGCAGCAAGAGGTGGTTGAAGTTGAAACCGTCAGCGGTTTTAGCGACAACGACGTGATTCTTGATATTCGCTCCATTGATGAGCAGGACGATAAACCGCTGAAGCTGGAAGGCGTGGAGATTGCCTCTCTGCCATTCTACAAGCTGAGCACCCAGTTCGGCGACCTCGACCAGAGCAAGACCTACCTGCTGTGGTGTGAGCGTGGCGTGATGAGCCGTTTGCAGGCGCTTTATCTGCGCGAGCAGGGCTTCACCAACGTTAAGGTTTACCGCCCATAAATAAAAAAACCGGCCTGGCCGGTTTTTTTTATATCAGGTAGCCCGGCTGAACAGAGCGACGCCGGGTTTTCACCTACGCTTCGTAAAAATTATAAATCCCCGCCGCCATCACCAGCTGCGATGCAACCTCATACGCCTTCTCACGCCCGACCAGCAGGTCGATAATCTTCAGCCCGAAATCAATCGATGTGCCCGGCCCCTGGCTGGTCAGCAGGTTGACGCGTGGGTCCCAGACTACACGCTTATCCTGCCACTGGCCTTCAGGGATCTGGTCCTTCAGCGCCGGGAAACCGGTCATATTGCCGATAGGGAAGAGCTCGTGTGGCACTAGCACGGTAGCTGCCGCCGCGCAGATAGCGGCAACAATGCGCCCGGAGTGATGGAACTGTCTCACCGTCTCGACCAGCAGCGGGCTATCGCGGAAGCACTCTGCACCTTTAATGCCGCCGGGTAGAATGATGATATCGAAGTCACCGTCCGCGACTTCGACCAGCGGAGCATCGGCCAGTAGCTTAACGCCGCGTGAGCAGGTAATGGTCAGGTTGCCATCGCTGGCGACGCTGGCGGTGGTGACGCTGATGCCGCCACGCACTAACAGATCGATAGTGGTGACGGCCTCCATCTCTTCACTACCAGGAGCGAGGCAAATCAGTGCCGACGCGCTCATATTCACTCTCCTTACGTTTAACCCGTTCATACAAGCGAGTATTTTCCGGCACCGGAATGCCGTGCGCCCGCGCGCGTTTGAGCAGGTAACCGGTAATGTAGTCGATTTCCGTATGCCGCTGCGCGCGGATGTCCTGCAGCATGGAGGAAATGTTCTCCGCCGTCAGGTCAATGACCTGATTAACATAAAATAACAGACTTTCCGGGGAGGTATGAAATCCTTCCCGCGTCATGGTCATCGCCACTTCGTCGCAAATGCGTGCCACCTGCTCCTGATGATGTTGCAGTTCACCGTTCGGGCAGTTCATCAGCGCGGTCATTGGGTTAATCACGCAGTTCACGGCGAGTTTACGCCACATGGCGGAGTGAATATTGTCATGCCAGGCGACGTCCGGGAGCACGTTCTGGAGCGTTTCCGCAAGCTGGCTGTAATCGTGGTCGTAGCGTTTGGCAGGACCGATATGAGTGGTACCGTTGGCGACGTGGATAATGATATTGCCGTCGCGACGTGCGGCCTGAGTGGTTGCACCCAGTAAAATGGGCTGCTGGATACCGTTAAGCTCCAGCAGCGTGCCCATACCGTTATGAATCAGTAAAATCGGCGTGGTCGCCGGAAGCGTGGCCGCCAGACTTCTGACGGCATCAGAAACCTGCCAGGCTTTGAGCGTGACCAGCAGCAAATCGCTTTGCGCCAGGAAATCGGGATCGTTGGCGATAAGTGATTGGTTGAATACGCTACCGTCCAGCTCCATAAGGTTTACGCTGCAATAGGGCTGAGGTACACGTAACCATCCCTGTACTTCAAATCCTTTTTTATGGAGCGCCGTCATCCATAGCTGGCCTAGCGCACCACATCCCAATACGGTAATTTTCAAACATCCTCCTTACCACACCAGATGCTGCTGGTATGTCATACTTCACGCGATAACTCGAATAAGTATAGCGTTATCAACTAAGCTTCCGGGGATAACAAGTTGAGTTATGCCGCGTTGCAGGTATTATGCAACGCAAACGAAACTAAGGGAGGGGAAAAGATGCCATCTTTCGATATTGTCTCTGAAGTCGATCTTCAGGAAGCGCGTAACGGCGTGGATAACGCAGCCCGTGAGGTTGAGTCACGTTTCGATTTTCGCGGTGTAGAAGCGAAAATTGAGCTGAACGAAGCGAATAAGACCATTAAGGTGCTGAGCGAGTCTGACTTCCAGGTCAACCAACTGCTGGATATCCTGCGCGCCAAGCTGCTTAAGCGCGGCATCGAAGGCGCATCACTTGATGTACCTGAAGAGTTCGTACGCAGCGGCAAAACCTGGTTTGTGGAAGCCAAGCTGAAACAGGGTATTGAAAGCAGCGTTCAGAAGAAGCTTGTGAAGCTGATTAAAGACAGCAAGCTGAAGGTGCAAGCGCAGATTCAGGGTGAAGAGATTCGTATCACCGGGAAATCCCGCGACGATCTGCAGGCCGTAATGGCGCTGGTGCGCGGTGGCGACCTCGGTCAGCCGTTCCAGTTTAAAAACTTCCGCGACTAATCGTGAAAGTGCTGCCCACACTCCGGTGCGGGCAGTCTCGTCTTATCTGGCGGCAATCGCCTGCTCAACCTCAAAGCGGTTCGTCACTTTGCTGTCAATCTTGATGTAAGCGGAGTGCTCCTGCGCCACCACCAACACCTCTTTTACGCCCTCGGTCGCCAGCAGGCGCTCGCGCAGCGCGTCGTCAGCATTCACATCGTCCGGGATCTGCACGCGCAGGCTGCTAACGTACGGCGGTTCCTGCATCGTCATCGAGACCAACAGCCATGCGGTTGCCAGCAGCGCTCCGGCGAGAAACACCGTTTGCGAGTCAAACAGGCCGTCAATCCAGCCGCCCAGCGAACCGCCGATGGCGACGCCAAGGAACTGGCTGGTGGAGTAAATCCCCATCGCTGTACCTTTATAGCCCGCAGGCGCTTCTTTGCTGATAAGCGAGGGCAGCAGCGCTTCCATCAGATTAAACGCGAGGAAGAAAATCTGTACGCCAGCGACCAGTTCCCAGAAGTAATTACCGGAACCCCACAGCACGATTTCTGCAATCAGCAGCAAGGCGATGCACAGCACGAACACACGCTTCATGCGGCGCTTCACTTCGGCATAAATAATAAATGGGACGACGGCGATAAACGAGACGACCATGGTCACCAGGTAGATTTTCCAGTGCTCGGAAGCCGGGAAGCCCGCGGATTCCAGCTGACCCGGAAGCGCCACGAAGGTCGACATCAGCAGGATATGCAGGCACATAATGCCGAAGTTCAGCTTCAGCAATTTCGGCTCCATCAGCACTTTGCTAAAGCAGCCTTTGACCATTCCTGATTCGCGGTTGAGCACGTGGTTTTTGCTGTCCGGCACTACCCAGAGGGTGAGCAGGATGCCAAGCGTCGCCAGCCCGGCAATCATCCAGAACAGCGCGTGCAGGCCGAGCTTGTGGGTAATAATCGGACCCAGCACCATGGCAATCGCAAAGGTTACGCCGAAGCTGACGCCGATAAACGCCATCGCCTTGGTGCGGTTTTGTTCACGGGTAAGGTCGGAAAGCAGCGCCATGACCGCAGCGGCAATTGCGCCAGAACCTTGCAGCGCGCGACCAAGGATAATGCCCCAGATAGAATCCGACATTGCGGCAATCACGCTGCCGAGGACGAAAATAGCCAGGCCGCCGACAATCAGCGGTTTGCGGCCAATGCGATCGGAGATTAACCCGAAGGGGATCTGAAATACCGCCTGCGCCAGTCCGTAAATACCAATCGCCAGGCCAATCAGCGCTTCGCTTGCGCCCTGCAATGCCATGCCGTATGTGGTCAGAACCGGAAGGACCATAAACATACCGAGCATACGCAAAGAAAATACGGTCCCTAAACCCCAGGTGGCGCGTAACTCACCAGGCGTCATTTTGTAATCGTTCATTCCCACCTCAATATAAAAGCTGGGAGTAGTGTAGTGCGGGGAGAGGGCAGGGTAAACAGACGCTTAATTAACAAATATTACATTATTGAATCATTTGTGCGGAATAGAGACATAAACAATAACCCGGCGGCACCGGGGCCGCCGGGAGCAAAGCCTGGTCAGGCGGCTTTCTGCGATATTTGACGAATGGCGTCGATCACTTCCAGTGAACGTAAAGCATCCGCCGCATCAATGATTGGTTCGGCCTCACCGACGATCACTTGCAGGAAATGGCGCAACTGTAGAATAAAGGGATCGATAGGTTCAACGGCGAGCGTTTCCTGTAATAACGGCGCGTGCCAGCCACGTTGTTCACCGTAGCGCCACCAGCGCATTTGCGGAATCGCCAGCGCGCCTTTGCTGCCGGAAATCAGATAGCAGTTTTCTGGGGTATGGGCGTAAATTTCATTCTCTGCCGAGTTCATCTCCCAGCTCCACGGGCTGACGCCGCAGTCGCTTAGCACAGCGCTTCCGAGCGCTCCGCAGGCAAAACGCAGATTCACTACCGCACTGTCTTCGTTAGCGAACCCGCGTCCGGCATTGCTGGTCATTGCCTGTACCTCTTCAATTTCACCGAGAAGATAGCGCAGCAGATCGATATCGTGCACCAGATTAACCAGTAGAGGCCCGGCGCCCGGTTCACGACGCCAGGCGACGTCGAAGTAGTCATCGGGCTTTTGCAGGATCCAGTGCGCCGAAACCGCCACGATGTTGCCCAGCTCACCGCTGTCGATAAGCGACTTTGCCGCTGCCGTTAGCGCGTTGTGCCGCCGGTGGTGGCCCACCAGGACGGGAACCCCACGCAGTGCCGCAGCGTCGACTAGCTCCTGCGCGCGTTCTGGTGATTCGGCGACCGGTTTTTCCACCAGCACCGGAATGCCGCGTTCCACGCAGGCGATAGTGCACGGTACGTGCAGGGTATTTGGCGTAGCGTTAATCACCCCCTGTGGGTTGGCCCGATCCAGCATGTTATTGATATCGGCATACCACGCGAGACCCAGCGATGCCGCCAGCGCCTGAGCCTGAGGTGAAGGATCGGCCAGCGCAACCAGCTCCGCTTCAGGCGTCTGCTGAATAACTTCAATATGCTTGCGGCCGATAGCGCCCGCGCCGATAACGGCAAGACGGATGCGATTCATGATGGGCTCCTCAGAGTGGTTGTGATGGTGGATTTCGCCTTGGCCGGGCTTGCCGCCCAGTAACCTTTTGCGGCCAGACCGATGACGGTCAGGGCTGCGGGAATACCGAGGATCAGGAATACCGATTTAAAATCGAGCCCCAGCGCCAGCATTTCCGCACCGGCGAAGGCGCTTAGAATGGCGCCGATTCGCCCGACACCGTGCATCCAGCTTGAGCCGGTAGCACGGGCCTGGGTGGGATAGAAGCGGGCGGAAAGGGCATTCATACCGGTATTCGCACCGTTAAGGCAGGCGCCGCTGACGAAGGCCAGCAGGCACAGCAGCGGGAAGTTCACCCCCGCGTAGCCAATCGCCATGGTGAACAGACCGCCCACGGCGAAGATAACCCCCAGCGCCCGATGCGGATCGATGCGGTCCATCAGCCAGCCTGCGAACAACGAGCCAACGGTGCCGCCAGCCTGGTAAATGGCGGTCATTATCGCCGCCTGACTGACGGTCAGACCTATCTCTTTTACCAGCGTCGGCAGCCAGCTACCGAGGATATAAACCAGGAACAGCCCCATAAAATAGACCAGCCACAGCATCAGCGAGCCGAACAAATACTCGCGTGACAGCACAATGCGCATGGCGCTGCTCTTAATAGGCTGCTGGGGCAGAATAAAGCTGACATTTTCGCTGACCTGGCCTGGGAAAAACCGCTGAAGGATGGCGTGTATTCGCGCGGCGGGGGCCTGCTTAATCACCAGGAAGCGCGCCGATTCCGGCAGCTTCCAGATAAGTACCGGTGCGAATAACAGCGGCAGCACGCCGCCCAGCGCCATCAGTGAGTGCCAGCCAAACTGTGGAATAAGCCATGAGGCGGCAAACCCGCCAATAGCCGCACCAAAGGTAAAGCCGCAGAAGATGACGGTGATAATAAACGAGCGCTGACGCTCCGGCGCGTACTCCGAGACTAGCGTGCTCATGTTAGGCATGGCTGCGCCCAGCCCGAGTCCGGTCATAAAGCGGAAAAAGATCATCTGTTCGATGTTCTGGGAAAACGCCGTAGCGATGGTCCAGAAACCGAAGAAGAAGACGCTGTTAATGATGATATTTTTGCGCCCAAGCCAGTCGGCAAGCGGACCGGAGAAGAGCGCGCCGAGTGCGAGGCCAATCAGCGCGGTACTGATAACAAAGCCGAGCTCATGGTTGCTGACGCCCCATTCCTGCTTCAGCGTTGGGGCGATAAAACCCATGATGGCGATATCAAAACCGTCCAGTGCAATGACGCAAAAACCGAGAAAAATGACCAGCTTCTGGTAGCGGCTGAGCGGGTTGGTGTTAATTAATTCTCTGACATCCAGGCGTTGTGTCTGTGACATGGCGAGCTCCCGTTTACAGGAAGGATTGTGCAGCGTTAAACAGCAGCTGAGCGCGTTGTTGTGCCGGAAGTGCTCCCTGTTCGCCGGCCAATGGCACCTCTACCGAGACGGGGATAGTCGACGGGAGCGCCGCAAGCAGACCGCGGAGATCCAGCTCACCCTCGCCCGGGACACGACGCGCGCTGCGGGCCTGATAAATCAACTCCTGGGTATCCGTGGGTATTTGCGCCGGGGCATCGCAGAGCTGCATATAGTTCAGTTGTTCTGGCGCGAGCGCGCTCAGTGCTTCCAGCGACTCGCCCGCACGCCAGAAGTGAATGGCATCTACCAGAATGCCAACGTTGCGCTGCCGGCTTTCAGTAATCAGTTTTTGCGCGCTGGCAAGCGTGGGTAGATGGGTCCACGGCATCGGCTCCAGGTTCATGGTCAGGCCGTAGGCTTCCCCCGTCTGTGCCAGCTTCGCCAGGTTCTCTGCACAGCGAGAAAGGTTATCGTCATTACCAGCGACCAGCACCTGCTGGGCTTCCAGCCGTGCAGCGGTTTCCAGGAACGGGCGCAGCGCATCGAGGTTGAAATCCGGCGTCAGGCGGACAATTTCCACGTCGGAGACGCGAATGCCGGTATCGCGGAGTGCAGCCAGCGTTTCACGTACCGTACGCGTATCGCCAAGCATGTCGTAATCGGGGTCATCAGGTGTTGCGGGCAGCAAGCGAATGCCGACGTGGCTGTAGCCGGTGAGCGCGGCGATGCGCACCTGTTCCGGCGGTGAAACGTCCAGCACGGTCAGTGCCGCAAGGGAGAGAGAACGCATATTCATACAGACTCCAGTACAGTTGCAGGTGAGGTTTGTTGTTATGTTTGGTGCCTTTCCCTGGCTAAATGCGAGTTTTTTATGAGGTTATATTTGCGGACAGATTTTTCCCCACCAGATAACCAAAGGTCATGGCGGGGCCTAGCGTGATGCCGCCGCTGGGGTAGAACCCCTGCATCACGCTCGACATATCGTTGCCCACGGCGAACAAGCCTGGGATGGGATGTTGCTCGGCGTCCAGAACGCGCGCCCGTTCGTCGGTTTTCAGGCCGCTGAATGAGCCAAGCGAGCCGGGCAGAATGCGTACCGCGAAGTAAGGTGCCTGTTGCAGCTCGCCCAGCGTTGGGTTGGGCTGGTGGCTGGCATCACCCTGCGCGCAGTTATAGGCCGATGCGCCGCGCTGGAAGTCGTCATCGTGGGCCTGACGGGCAAAGCCATTAAAGCGATTCACGGTGTCGCTGAGCGTTGACGCGTCGATGCCGCATTTTTGTGCCAGGGCTTCCAGCGTGTCGGCGCTTTGCAGATAGCCGGTTCGAAGCCAGGCTTTCACCGGGAACGGCGTGGGGCGTGCATGACCCAGCCCGTAGCGGTGCAGCGCGCGGCTGTCGGCAATCAGCCAGGCTACCGGCTTTTCACCTTCCGGCGTGGCGTCCAGCAGTGTGGCGATAAAGTCGTGGTAGGAGTCGGCTTCATTGACGAAGCGTTTGCCGTTGCTGCGTACCGCAATAAAACCGGGTTTGGCGCGCTCAACCAGGTGAGGGAATGCTAACTGTAGCCCGCTGGCGAGCGAGACGCGGGAGACGGGGGCCCACGCCATGGGGTGCTTAAGCGAGCTATCAAACTGTCCGCCCGCGGTTTCACCAAGGCGAATGCCGTCACCCTGATTTCCCGGAGGCGCGGCGGAGAAATGGCCGTAGCCCTGCGCCGCGTGCGGCACCTGTTCGGCTAGCCGCTGTTTATCGTGCGGAAAACCGCCGCAGGCCAGCACTACCGCACGGGCGTTAACCTGAATTTCGCCGTCATCACTATTGAGGATGGCGCCGGTCACGCCGTGGCTATCCTGCAATAAACGCGTCACCGGTGCATTGAGCTGGAAGTTCACATTAGCGTCCAGCGCAGAACGAAGAAGACGCGCGACCAGCGCATTGCCGTTGACCAGATGACGACCGCGGCCATAGCACAGGCGTTGCCAGCCGTGACGCATCAGGCGGCGGGCGGCATACAGTGCCGATCGCGGCGAGCGCGTGGCGTTAAAGAAGTGCGCCATATCAGCGCCGCCCGCAATGCCCATGCCGGCAAGACTGATGGTCTCCAGTGGCGGGCGCAGTCGGTGAAGCCAGTCGCCTAACCCACGAGCATCGTACGGTTGTGCGGTAACGGAGCGGCCACCGGTGGCAAAGCCTGGGCTGTTATGAAAGTCGGGCATTTTGCTGCCGGACAGAAACTGCACGGCGGTGTTTTTCCGGAAAAAATCCACCATTTCCGGGCCGTAGCGTAAAAAGGTGCGCAGGCGTGCATCGGCGGGGCGGCCCTCCATCTCGGATTGCAGATAGCGCAGTGGGGCGGCATCGCCCTCCATTATGCCTTCCTCACGGGCCAGCGGGTTTTGCGGGATCCACAGCCATCCGCCCGACCATGCGCTAGTGCCGCCGATCGTCGATTCCTTTTCGGCGACGAGCACCCGCGCGCCGTGCAACGCGGCGGTGACGGCGGCAGAAAGCCCGGCTGCACCGGAGCCAATCACCAGCATATCTACCTCTACATGCCTGCTCATGGGTCACTCCTTATTGCAGCGGCGAGAAATCGGTGGGACGCATCAGCACCGATTCCAGACGCTCAACCGCTGCCAGTTCGCGGTTTTTCCGCGAGAAGGTTAGCCAGCGCTCGTCCTGAGACATACGCGCCCGGCGCACCAGGCGGTCATCCAGGCTCTCGTAGGCCCAGATATGTACCACCTGATTGACCACGCCGATTTCGGTAAAGAAAAAGCCAATTAGCTTGCCGAGATGTTCGGTTTGCACCGCAAAGGCGTCGCTTTTGTACAGTGCCAGCCAGTCGGCCATTTTCAGTGGATTGATGGTGTAGGTGCGTTTTTCGTAGATCATGCTGCTTCTCCTGAAGTGTGTGGGGATGTGTTTGTCATATGCACGGCGGCCAGATAGCCGAAGGTAAGTGCTGGGCCAAGGGTGATGCCCGGGCCGGGGTAGGTACCTGCCATCATGGAATCCATATCGTTACCGACCGCATACAGGCCGTGGATGGGCTGTCCCTGTTGGTTGATGACCTGGGCATCGGCGGTGGTCATCAGCCCGCGAGATGTGCCTAAGTCGCCGGTAAAAAGTTTGATGGCATAGAAGGGGGCGCTTAACAGTGGGGCGTTGCAGGCATTCGGGCCGTGTGCCGCGTCGCCCATCGCACGGTTATAGCTGTTGCCGCCTTTATGAAATTCCGGATCGCTGCCGTTTGCCGCATGCTGGTTGTAGCGGGAAACGGTTTGCTCAAGCTGCTGTGGGTCCAGGCCTAACTGCTGGGCCAGTTCGTTCAGGCTATCGGCCTGATGCAGATAGCCTGCACTCACCAGCGCATCGTTGTTAACCGGTGCCGGGCGCGCCAGCCCCAGACCATAGCGCTTCATTGCCTGCGCATCGCAGAGCAGGTAGCACGGGGCGTTTTCTGGCTGCTGCTGCATGGCGCTGGCGAAATGGTGGTAGGAGTTTGATTCGTTGACGAAGCGTACGCCGCGCTGGTTAACCGCAATGACCCCCGGTTTGGCACGGTCGGTGACCAGATGGGGAAAACGCTCTTCGCTACCGTCTGGGCGACGCAGTACGGAGACCGGAGCCCAGAAAAAGTTCGACGGCAGGTCTGCGCCTTGTCGGGCATCGACACTTAGTCCTAACTGGAAAGCCGCGCCGTCGTTGGTGACGGGTGACATGGTGTAATGCTGCTGCGTTGCCGGACGGAACTGTGGTGCGATGCGCCCGGCAGCAAAGCCCCCGGCGGCAAGCACGACGCCACGATGGGCATGTAAGGTGAGCGTTTGGCCATCACGCTCGATTTCAACGCCGGTCACGTGGCCGTTTTGCTCAACCAACGACGTCACCGTGACGTTAAGTTCCAGCTCCAGCCCTTTACGCAGCGCCAGCGTCGCCATGCGCGCAATCAGCGCGTTGCCCATTGCCAGACGAGTACCGCGGTGATGGCGCAGACGGTCGCGCCCGTAGCGGAGCAGCAGCTTTGTGCAGTGGGCCAACGAGCGCCACGAGCGACGCATATCGAGGAAGTGCTGGATATCGACGCGGTTCACCATCATGCCGCCAAACAGCAGCATGCCCGGCGGCGGCGAACGCAGGGTCGTGAAATGCTGTCCCAGCTCGCGGCCATCATACTCCACCACTTCCAGCGCACGGCCAACATCGACGCCACCGGGCTCATCCGGATAGTAGTCTGGCGACAGCGGGCGCAGGCTGTATTTCACCGCGCCTTCCTGTTCGAGAAAGGCCAGTGCTTCTCGCCCTGCATGGACAAAAGCATCAATCATGTCCGGGCGATAGTTCGCTTCACCAATAATGGCTCGCAGGTAGGTTTTCATGGCCTCTGGTGAGCCGCTTTTTCCCAGATTTCGGGCTTGATCGGTGTCGTTAATCCACACCGCCCCGCCAGAAATTGCTGAGGTGCCGCCAAAGTGCGGGGCTTTTTCAAGCATTAATACCGAAAGCCCTTTGCAGCAGGCGGTCACGGCGGCGGCAAAGCCCGCCGCGCCGCTGCCGATAACGATAACATCCCAGCTTTTCATGCTGCGGCCTCGTCAGGTTGTTCAATCGCGCCGATGAACTGCCCCATAAGTTGCATCTGCGCCAGCGCCATTTCCGGGCCGGTCTGGGTGCGGCAACCTCGTGTATTGGCAAAGGCCAGTAGTGGAGTGATAACCGGCGCAGTGACGACATCAGCGACGTGAGTCGTCGCCGTTAATGTCTCCAGTAGCGCCTCGCTTAACGGCAGCGCATCGAAGCCCGCCATGCCCGCGGGGGAACCGTTGACCAGCAGATCAACCTCTGCCAATGAATCGGGGAGAGTGGAAATATGCACGGTTGGAAAATGGGTTGCTAAGCGGTTTTCCAGACGCTGGCGGCTGGCTTCGTCACGATCGTAGAGCGCGAGGTGGCTAATGCCCGCTTCGCACAATCCCCAGGCGATGGCGCTGCCGACGCCGCCGCAGCCGGAAAGCAGAGCGCGTTTGCCTGCGGGGTTAAAGCCGTGCGCTTCAGCTGCGCGCTGGAAACCGACGCCGTCCAGCATGTCACCCTCTAAGCGACCATCTGCCAACTTGCGTACGACATTAACGGCATTGAGATGACGAGCACGAGACGTGAGGGTATCAAGCAGCCCGGCCACGCGCTGTTTATGCGGCACGGTGACCAGAATGCCGCTCATGTTTTGCCAGCCGCGTAGAGCATTCAGGTAGTCGGCAACGGCTTCCGGCGCGATATCGACCGGGATCATTACCTTATCCATGCTCTGGCTGGCAAAGTAGTGGTTAAAGTTTTCCGGTGATTTCACCTGGGTAATGGGATGCCCGATAACGGCGACGACCTGAGTAAATCCGCTGACCATTGCTCACCTCTTTTGTTAATAAACTATTGCTTGAGTATTTCAATGGAAGCGGTGAGCGACAACGCAGAATTCGGACAGGTTGGTTGTTAATCGCACCGACAGTGCGATAATCGCAGTAATCGACTTCCTCTGTTGCAAAAGTGTGAACAGCTATGCAAAACGAGATTCATCAGCGCGATTTGATCGTGGGATTGCAAAAAGGGCTGGCGCTGATCCAGCTTTTTTCGAAGGCAAACCCACGGCTGACGGTGCCGCAGGCGGCAAAAATGAGCGGGTTGACGCAGAGCGCGGCTCGCCGATTTTTCCTGACGCTGGTACATGATGGCTATCTGGATACCGACGGGCGCTACTACTGGCTGATGGCGAAAACGCTGCGTCTGGGGCAGGCCTATGTCGATTCCGCGCAGTTCCCGCGTATGGTGCGGCCAATTGTTGAATATGTTGCCAGTCGTTCAGAGGAGCATGCGTCGGTGGGGGTGATTGATGATAACGAGCTGGTCTATATTGCCCGCAGCAAACACACGCCATTTAACTCAACTTCTGTACGGCTCGGCGAACGAGTGCCGATTCACTGCACCGCGGGCGGTCGCTTGTGGTTAGCCTCCTTGCCGGAAGCTGAATGCGAGGCTGTGTTACAGCGAGTGACCCGCGAGCAGCGAACGCCTTACACGGTGACGGATGTACCGACATTGATGGAGCGTATCGCGCAGGTCCGTCGTCAGGGATACGCCTCTATTGAGCAGGAGTTTGAGATAGGTATGCTGGTGATCGCCGTTCCACTTGCTGATAGGGAAGGGCTGTACTGGGGGGCGTTGAGTCTGACCAGCCATCAGTCGCGCACGTCGCTGGAGGCGCTGTGCCGGGATCATCTCGATCTGCTGTATAGCGCGCAGGCGATGCTGGTGGGCTAGTCAGGTGAAAAAATTGGGTGCGTTGAGAATACCTGGCAGCATCAAGAGTGGCGGGGATGACTCCCCGCCGGGTCTCTTACTTAACAGATTCGTAGGCTGTGAAGACGGCGACCTCCGTATGCCCGCTGCGGATACGGACCGCGCAAAGATCTTTGCGCGTGACCAGTACCGACATCACGGCGGTAATACAGAGGACAATCAGGGCAACAATCACTACCTTGTTCCGTTTCATAGGCTACTTCTCCTTGACCCTAAGGTCGGTAAGAGGCTAACCTAATACTGTTGGGTATTTAGGGGCCTCAGATTAATGTTAAGCGTCTTGCCGGACGCAGAATGTTATCTGGGGCTTTTGTCTATCTGCCTTTCACATATCATGCTTAAGACAAACAGTCTCAAGCACCCGCCGCGATTCTATACCTCTTCCCTTCGAATGAGCCGCCTAAACGCTGGCTTCGCCGCTATTTAGGAAAACATCAATATTGGGCGCTGGCGCTTTTCTTCAGACAATAAAAAACCCCGCCGAAGCGAGGTTTTTTTATCAAACGGTGTCTCTTTACCAGACGTAAGTCAGCAGGTTCTGAGAATTCGGCACCATAAAGTCGACGGACATCATTACGGACAGCGCGGTAATGGCGATGATGGAGAAGCCGAACAGCTTGCGCGCCCAGACCTTATCATCTTCCACTTTGTAACCGCGCAGCGCCATGCCAAGCCACCAGACGCTCACCGCTGCTGCAACGATCAGGTATTTATACCCAGCGTAGCCGCCCAGAGAGAGCATCAATGTGGCCAGAGCAAACGCCACGATGTACAGCGTGATGTGGTTTTTCGCCACTGCAATGCCTTTCACTACCGGCAGAACCGGAATGTTCGCTGCCTGATAATCCTTGAAGCGGAAAATCGCGATAGCGTAGGAGTGAGGCATCTGCCACAGGCTGAAAATCGCCAGCAGAATCAGTGCACCGCTGTCGAAATTGCCGGTCACTGCGCAGTAGCCAATCACCGGCGGCGCAGCGCCGGAGAGAGAACCAATCAGCGTGCCGTAAACGGAGTGGCGCTTCATGTACAGGCTGTAAACGCCGACATAAACCACGAACCCCATTACCCCCAGCCAGCAGGCGAGGGGATTGGCGCCGAACCACAGCAGCATGAAGCCAGCGAGACCCAGCAAAGTGGCGTAGACCAGCGACGTTTTTGGCGCAATCAGTCCCTTAACCAGCACTCGGTTCTTCGTTCGCTCCATCTTACGGTCGATGTCACGATCGATGTAGTTGTTGAAAACACAACCCGAGGCGACCACCAGGGACACGCCGATCAGAGTCCAGGCGAACAGCGGATAATCAATGTGACCTTTAGAGGCCAGCAGGAAACCGCCGATCACGGAGATCAGGTTGCCAAAAATGATGCCAGGCTTCGTTACTTGCAGGTATCGCTTAAACATACTCGCCGCTCTTAGTGAACCATCATGTTGTAGTTCAGGTTCCACATAATCCAGATGGAGCCTACAACCACGATGGCAATGATTATCACGGTAAAGACAAACGCGGTCAGGTTCCAGCCTTCGTCAGACTTGCTGTTCATGTGCAGGAAGTACACAAGGTGTACGACAATCTGCACAACAGCGGTTACCAGAATGGTACCCAGAATCGCCGCATGCGACGCGGTGCCGGTCATCACCATCCAGAACGGGATCACCGTCAGGATGATAGACAGGATGAAACCTGTCATGTACGACTTCACGCTACCGTGGGATGCGCCGCTATGATCGTTAGAATGACTCATTACATTGCCCCCATCAGATAAACAACCGAGAACACACAGATCCACACGACGTCCAGGAAGTGCCAGAACAGGCTCAGGCACAGGATACGTGTACGGTTAGTACTGGTCAGGCCGCGGCGAGAAATCTGCACCATCAGCACCGCCATCCAGATAAGACCGGAGGTTACGTGCAGACCGTGAGTACCAACCAGCGCGAAGAACGCTGACAGGAAGCCGCTGCGATCCGGGCCCATACCTTCAACAATCAGGTGATGGAATTCATAGATTTCCATCGCGATGAACCCTGCACCAAAGAGGAAGGTCAGGGCGAGCCAGGAAACGACCTGGCTCTTGTTGTTTTTGTACATGGCGATAGCCGCCATGCCGTAGGTGATGGAGCTGAATAACAGCAGTGCAGTTTCAACCAGAACGAACGGCAGCTCGAAGATATCTTTACCCGCCGGGCCGCCAGCCGTGCCGTTCACCAGAACGGCATAGGTAGCGAACAGGGTGGCGAAGATGATGCAGTCGCTCATCAGGTAGATCCAGAAGCCGAAGATCTTCATCGGCCCTGTATCGTGATGCCCATGTTCATGCGCGTGGGCGTTATGCGCCAGAGTATCAGTTGCCATTTTTCAGCCCTGCCTTAGAAATCTCATCGAAATGCTGATTTTCCAGTTTTTCGACTTCTGCAACCGGCACGTAGTAATCCACGTCCTCGTCAAAGCTTTTGATAATCCAGGTGATCACGATGCCTGCGAAGCTAGCAATCGCCATCCACCAGATATGCCAGATCATGGCGAAACCAAAGATTGTTGCGAAGGCGGCAATCACAATGCCCGCACCGCTGTTTTTCGGCATATGAATTTCTTCATAATGAGCCGGCTGCTTGTACGCTTCGCCTTTCTCTTTCATTTCCCAGAATGCGTCACGTTCGTGAATCTGCGGCACAATGGCAAAGTTGTAGAACGGAGGAGGAGAAGAGGTTGCCCACTCCAGCGTACGGCCGCCCCATGGGTCACCGGTCAGGTCACGGTTCTGCTCGCGGTCGCGAATAGAAACGTAGAACTGAATCAGCTGGCACAGGATACCGCAGGCGATCAGCGCCGCACCGCATGCTGCAACAACCAGCATTGGGTGGAACTGCGGGTCAATCTGCTGGCTCAGGCGACGGGTCATGCCCATGAAGCCCAGAACGTACAGCGGCATAAACGCAACGAAGAAGCCGATGATCCAGAACCAGAAGGCGCGTTTGCCCCAGGTTTCGTTCAGGGTGAAGCCAAAGGCTTTCGGCCACCAGTAGGTCAGACCGGCAAAGCAACCGAATACCACACCGCCGATGATAACGTTATGGAAGTGCGCAATCAGGAACAGGCTGTTGTGCAGCACGAAGTCCGCACCCGGCACTGCCAGCAGAACGCCGGTCATACCGCCGACCGAGAAGGTCACGATAAAGCCGATGGTCCACAGCATCGCAGAGTTGAAGACGATGCGACCCTGATACATGGTGAACAGCCAGTTGAAGATCTTAACCCCGGTAGGGATGGCGATAATCATCGTGGTAATACCGAAGAAGGCGTTTACGTTCGCGCCAGCACCCATGGTGAAGAAGTGGTGCAGCCAAACGATGAACGACAGGATGGTAATACACACGGTCGCCCACACCAGTGAGGTGTAACCGAACAGGCGTTTACGGGAGAAGGTCGCTGCAACTTCAGAGAATACACCGAAGACTGGCAGTACCAGAATGTACACTTCCGGGTGACCCCAGGCCCAAATCAGGTTGATGTACATCATCATGTTGCCGCCCATATCGTTGGTAAAGAAATGGGTGCCCAGATAACGATCCAGGGTCAGCAGCGCGACGGTAACCGTCAGAATTGGGAAGGAGGCGATAATCAGGATGTTGGCGCACAGAGATGCCCAGGTAAAGACCGGCATCTTGAACATCGTCATTCCTGGCGCACGCATCTTGATGATGGTCACGAAGAAGTTAATACCGGTCAGTGTGGTACCAATACCGGAGAGCTGAAGCGCCCATATCCAGTAATCGACACCTACGCCCGGACTGTACTCTATCCCCGAGAGCGGCGGATATGCCAGCCAGCCGGTCTGAGCAAATTCACCAACGCCCAGGGACAGGTTAACCAGAATCACACCGACAACGGTGAACCAGAAGCTCAGGTTGTTCAGGAATGGGAACGCTACGTCACGCGCGCCGATCTGCAGTGGAACCACCAGGTTCATCAGACCGATAACGAACGGCATCGCTACGAAGAAGATCATGATAACGCCGTGGGCGGTAAAGACCTGATCGTAGTGGTGCGGTGGCAGGAAGCCTGCATCGCCCGCTGAAGCCAGCACCTGCTGGCTACGCATCATCACGGCATCGGCAAAGCCACGCAGCAGCATGACGATAGCAACGATGACATACATGATGCCAAGACGTTTGTGGTCAACCGAAGTCAGCCACTCTTTCCATAGATAAGACCACTTACCGAAGTAAGTGATGGCCGCCAGGAGAGCGAGTCCCCCGACGATAATGGCAGCCACCGTAACCATGATAATGGGTTCATGGTAGGGCACTGCATCCAGTGTCAGTTTTCCGAACATCGTATTCTTCCTCGGCCCCTTAGTGAGCGGATTCCGCGTGGCTCATGTCCATGCCTTCCATTCCTTCGTGCGATGCGTGTTCGCCTTCTGGTTTGGTCATGTCCATGCTCTTGCCGTGATCCATAAATTTGCTGGTTACTG
The DNA here is from genome assembly GCF_902485085.1 of uncultured Kluyvera sp. Classification (NCBI taxonomy): domain Bacteria; kingdom Pseudomonadati; phylum Pseudomonadota; class Gammaproteobacteria; order Enterobacterales; family Enterobacteriaceae; genus Kluyvera; species uncultured Kluyvera sp. The sequence goes on along the minus strand of NZ_CABTJS010000123.1, from coordinate 64,866 downwards.
CTTTAAACAAATCAGGTTTCACGCTGGAGAAGTACTCCACTTTGTTGTATTCGCTCGGTGCAGCCAATTTCTCGAAGGTAGCCATGTCATCCATGGTGTTCGGAGATTGTTTCGCTTTCGCGACCCACTGATCGAATGCGGCACGATCCGGCGTTGCAATGGCTTTGAACTTCATTCCAGAGAAGCCCTGGCCGCTATAGCTAGCAGAGATACCGTCGTAGATACCTGCTTCGTTAGCGATCAGATGCAGGTTGGTCTGCATACCGGCCATCGCGTAAATCTGGCTGCCCAGACGCGGGATAAAGAAGGAGTTCATCACGGAGTTAGAGGTCACTTTGAACTGCACCGGAACGTTCGCTGGGAAAGCGATTTCGTTAACGGTAGCAATGCCCTGCTCCGGGTAGATGAAGAACCATTTCCAGTCCATGGAAACCACTTCGATAGTGATTGGTTTCTCATCATGGGCTAGCGGTTTGCTCGGTTCTAAAGCGTGAGTGGTTTTCCAGGTCAGTACGGCGAGGAAGATGATGATAAGAATTGGCACGGTCCAGACCACAGCTTCCACTTTATTGGAGTGTGACCAGTTCGGGCTATACTTCGCATCTTTATTGCTCGCACGATACTTCCAGGCGAAACCAACGGCCATTAAGACGGCCGGGATTACGACGATCATCATCAGGCCGAAAGCCGTCAGAATCAGCGAACGCTGCTCCAGTCCAATCTGTCCTTTGGGGTCAAGAAGTGCAGAATCACAGCCACTGAGTAATACAGTGCCGGCGATTAATGACAACCATCCCAAGTTTTTATTGTATTTCCTGAGTCTCATGTAACGACCTCAATTCCACGGGGTGTTGGTGGCGTTTAAAGTGTGTGGGCATTTTACGGGAAGGTTACATTACTGTAAACATCATTAGGGCTCTGTCAGTTATGTGTTACCGGGTTCTGCCGCACCTGTCACAGATGTTGCTAAATGTGTCTGTTTTTCGAGCGGAAAGCCCATCTGGCGGGCGTTATAACGAAAGGGGGTATGGGGAGGTGGGTGAGATGGCAATTGGTATAACCATTGCCAAAAATATACAAATAATTAACAATTAATCATCAAAAAATAGACAATTAAAAAACGAAAAATTAATTACTCTGGTGCTGAATCGGTTAAAGAAATAAAGCGTATTTTACACGTTCCAATAATTTCCAGAATTCTAAAGCGCACAAAAGCACAAATATTTTTTTTACATACGATGCGCGAGTTATTATTACGGATAGTGATTACAACGTAGGTTTCACATTTTCATCTTATTTTAGCGGAACTGCGTTTTTCGCAGAGCAAGATAGTCCAGCAGACAACCGAACACGATGCCAACAAAGGCAATCAGCACCCCGACTTCGAGTACGATTCCGGACCATTCGAGTGCGGTGAGGTTCAGGGCATTCGCAATCAGCATCACCAGCCAGATACCCAACAGCGCGGTACCTAGAAGCAACAGTCGCAGCGCAAGGCGGTAGGCACCAGCGTAGCTATCACGCGGCATAAATTGCTCGGTTTGCTGAGTGTATTCCAGCGTCTGGCGACAGATAAGCAGCAGCAAAATGCCCGGTACGGCGGCAATAACGGAGAACAGATAGAACGTTGGCCAGCCGTGAGCTTCGACAAACCAGCCGGCAATTGGCCCAACGTAGACGCGCCCGACGGCGGAGAGCGCCGACAGTAGCGCAAACTGGGTCGCGGAAAACGACTTGTTACACAGCGTCATCAGCAGCGCGACGAATGCAGCCGTGCCCATGCCACCGCATAGGTTTTCAAAGAAGACCGCGGCGGCCATGGAATAAATATGTTTATCGGTGACCGAGAGCGCCCAATAGCCAGCGTTCGATACACCCTGCAAAATGCCAAATATCAGCAGCGCGCGGAACAGCGTCAGGCGCTGCATCAGCACGCCACCGTAAAGTGCGCCGACAATGGTCGCAAACAGGCCGAGGGTTTTGTTAACCATCCCTACCTGGCCTGCGTCAAATCCGACGCCGCGAATAAGGAAGGTGGTCGTCAGGCTCATAGCGAAGGCATCGCCCAGCTTGTACATCACGATAAGCAGCAAGATAAGCCAGGCATTGTTACGGCCGAAGAAGTCCTTTAATGGTGCAACAACCGCCTGCTCAAGGCTTTTCGGAACGGGGATGACGTCGCTGGGTTCAGGTGCCAGCAGCGTAGCAATAATACAAGGCACCAGCAGTGCGGCCATCAGCCAGTACATGCCCTGCCAGCCGAGCCATTTATCCGCCAGCCACAGCGCTAATCCACCGGAAACCAGCATCCCAAGGCGGTAGCCCAGCACGCTAATTGCCGCGCCTGCACCGCGTTCTTCCGCCGGAAGCACGTCGGTTTTCCAGGCATCGAAGACGATATCTTGCGACGCGGAACAGAAGGCGATAATCACCGCCAGCGCCGCCATCCAGCGCAGCTGCGTGGAGGGCTCAAGAAAACCCATCGCGGCGATGGCGATAAGCAGTAAACATTGGGTCGTTAATAGCCAGCCGCGACGGCGCCCTAAAAACGGCGGCGTATAGCGGTCCATGACCGGAGACCACAGAAACTTAAAAACGTATGCCTGGCCGACAAGCGAGAAAAAACCAATGGTTTTCAGATCGATGTTTTCGACCGTCATCCATGCTTGCAGCGTCCCTGAGGTCAGGGCGAGCGGTAAGCCGGAAGCAAAGCCAAGAATCAGCAGAATGGCTGATTTCGGTTGCTGAAAAATGCGGAGATAGTGACCAGGCATAGTTTTCTTTGTTCAGACCCGGCCGAAGCCGGGTCTGTGACGAGATTAGCGCGCGTTCTGCTTGATGAAATCGTGGATAGTGGTGTCTTGTGCCATATCGGCGATGGTATCGCCCAGCACGCTATCAACGGTATCGGAAATGTTTTTGTTGGAAGCCTGGAATGCGCCTTCAACGGAGTAGTTAGAACGGTAGTTTTTGGTCATTTTATTACCGTTAGCAGCGGTCGCGATGATGGCGATGTCGGCTTTGGTAGAAATGTTGTAACGCACGTTACCCTGGGAAACGTCTGCGTACAGCTGATTAACGATAATCTGCAGGTTAACCGCACCGTTCGGACCAATCATATAACCGCGTGCGGTCATCTGTTTTTCCAGTACTTCCTGCATCAGGAAACGCAGGTCACGGGAAGCGGTCAGGGTGACCAGCTGGTTGTTACGGGTGACTTTTGCCAGTGCCTGATCCTGACGCTGGTCGGCACCGGTGATGCTAACGGTAACGCCCATCAGGCTTGGATCTTGCTGAGGCAGAGTGATTTTTGGCGACACTTCAACCGTGGTTGGAGGCGTTGCGCATCCAGCCAGCATAAACAGTGCTACCAGTGGGAAGAGGATTTTTTTTAACATGTTAGGGGTCTCAAACGCATTGTTTACTGAAAATTCCCGCCATCATAACATCGCCATCGGTCAGGGGAAGTAGGCAACGCATGTAATTTCATCGTGTTGTTGCTTTTGTGTACTCGGAAACAAATAGAAGTAGGATTTAAGATGAGAAGCGATTGTAAAAGACGTTAACTTCATCTACTTGAGAAATAAAATGGCGTGAACGCTAATTTTTTGTTGCCTTCGTGTAATGGAATCAGTAAAAGCGGCTAACATTTAAAGGGATAGGCGGCATCTTAACGTTGTCGGAGGAGTAATATCATGATGATGCGTGAACAAATCGAAGAAAAACTGAGGGCAGCGTTTGAACCTGTTTTCCTGGAAGTCGTAGACGAAAGCTACCGCCACAACGTACCGGCCGGCTCTGAGAGCCACTTTAAAGTTGTGCTGGTGAGCGATAAGTTTACCGGGGAACGTTTTCTGAATCGTCATCGGATGATCTACGGAACGTTAACAGAGGAGTTTGCGTCCACCGTCCATGCGCTGGCATTGCATACTTACACGCGAAAAGAGTGGGAAGGTTTGCAAGATACCGTCATTACCTCACCGCCATGCCGCGGAGCGGGAACTATCGCGTAGAAAAGGCATTTGCAACACGGAACTTTTCCAGTATGTTGCGTACAGATTATGAGAAAACGGCCTGCGGGCCGTTTTGTTTTGTCTGAATTTTGAGCGCATTCGACAGCGTTCAGACAAAAATTAGCCGGGAATTGTGAAAAATGCCGCAGCAACGCGTGATAACCGTTCTCGACTCATAAAAGTGATGCCGCTATAATGCTGCGTCTTATTTTTCGGAATGTCTTCGGGATGATTCTGACGACAGGGAATGTGATTGATTACGAGAGCATCCCAGGTCCGCAACGCCAGCTTTTCGAGCTTGCGGAGTAGAGTTGACCGAGCACTGTGATTTTTTTGAGGTAACAAGATGCAAGTTTCAGTTGAAACCACTCAGGGCCTTGGCCGCCGTGTAACGATTACTATCGCTGCTGACAGCATCGAGACCGCTGTAAAAAGCGAGCTGGTCAACGTAGCGAAAAAAGTACGCATTGACGGTTTCCGTAAAGGTAAAGTACCGATGAATGTTGTTGCTCAGCGTTATGGCGCTTCCGTGCGTCAGGACGTTCTGGGTGACCTGATGAGCCGTAACTTCGTTGACGCGATCATCAAAGAGAAAATCAATCCAGCTGGCGCGCCTAACTACGTTCCAGGTGAATACAAGCTGGGTGAAGACTTCACCTACGCAGTAGAATTCGAAGTGTACCCAGAAGTTGAACTGAAGGGTCTGGACGCTATCGAAGTTGAAAAACCAGTTGTTGAAGTGACCGAAGCTGACGTTGACGGCATGCTGGACACTCTGCGTAAGCAGCAGGCAACCTGGAAAGACAAAGACGGCGTTGTTGACGCTGAAGACCGTGTTACCGTTGACTTCTCCGGCTCCGTAGACGGCGAAGAATTCGAAGGCGGCAAAGCGACTGATTTCGTACTGGCAATGGGTCAGGGTCGTATGATCCCAGGCTTTGAAGACGGTATCAAAGGTCACAAAGCAGGTGAAGAGTTCGTTATCGGCGTAACCTTCCCAGAAGAATACCACGCTGAAAACCTGAAAGGTAAAGCGGCTAAATTCGCGATTACCCTGAAGAAAGTTGAAGAGCGTGAGTTGCCAGAACTGACTGCTGAATTCATCAAACGTTTCGGCGTTGAAGATGGTTCCGTTGAAGGCCTGCGCGCTGAAGTGCGTAAAAACATGGAACGCGAGCTGAAAGGCGCGGTACGTAACCGCGTTAAATCTCAGGCAATCGAAGGTCTGGTTAAAGCGAACGAGATCGACGTTCCTGCAGCCCTGATCGACAGCGAAATCGACGTTCTGCGCCGTCAGGCTGCACAGCGCTTCGGTGGCAACCAGCAGCAAGCGATGGAACTGCCTCGCGAACTGTTCGAAGAGCAGGCGAAACGCCGCGTAGTTGTTGGCCTGCTGCTGGGCGAAGTGATTCGTACCCACGAGCTGAAAGCTGACGAAGCACGCGTTGCTACCCTGATCGAAGAAATGGCATCTGCCTACGAAGATCCGAAAGAAGTTATTGAATTCTACAGCAAAAACAAAGAGCTGATGGAAAACATGCGCAGTGTCGCTCTGGAAGAACAGGCTGTTGAAGCGGTTCTGGAAAAAGCGAAAGTGACTGAAAAAGCAACTTCCTTCAATGAACTGATGAACCAGCAGGCGTAATTTCGCTTACCGGTTTACGGTTTTGAGAAAAAACCCGTTGCCTTTTGGTGACGGGTTTTTTTATTGCAGCAATAACCAAAGCTTGCGTGATAAAACGGCTTTTCGGTGTTAGCGTATCAACAAAATATTGTTATGCTTGAAATAGGGTAGGATCGTACCCATAACTGAGGGAACGAATCACTCGCCGCATCTCTATAATTAGCAAGCTGTGGCTATTTTATTTATTATCCAGGAGACGGAAATGTCATACAGTGGCGAACGAGATAATTTTGCACCCCACATGGCCCTGGTGCCGATGGTCATTGAACAGACCTCACGTGGCGAACGTTCTTTTGATATCTACTCCCGTCTGCTTAAAGAGCGCGTAATCTTTCTGACCGGTCAGGTCGAAGACCACATGGCAAACCTGATTGTGGCGCAAATGCTGTTTCTGGAAGCGGAAAACCCGGAAAAAGACATTTATTTATACATCAACTCCCCAGGTGGCGTGATTACAGCAGGGATGTCTATTTATGACACCATGCAGTTTATCAAGCCGGATGTCAGCACCATTTGTATGGGGCAAGCGGCATCTATGGGCGCGTTCCTGCTGACCGCAGGCGCAAAAGGTAAGCGCTTCTGCTTGCCAAACTCCCGCGTAATGATTCACCAGCCGCTGGGCGGTTATCAGGGCCAGGCAACGGATATCGAAATCCATGCCCGTGAGATCCTGAAGGTGAAAGGACGCATGAATGAGCTTATGGCGCACCATACCGGCAAATCGCTGGAGCAGATTGAGAGCGACACTGAACGTGACCGTTTCCTGTCTGCTTCTGAAGCTGTCGAGTATGGTCTGGTTGACTCAATTTTGAGCCAGCGTAACTAATGTCATGACGGCACGTGCCGCTGCACGGTATATACTACTAAGGGCGGCACAACGCTTGCGTAGCAGCTTGCGCTTAAGAATGGCATTTGCGTCGTCATATGCGGCACAAAGAACTTAAAAAGAGGTTTTGACTCATGACAGATAAACGCAAAGATGGCTCGGGCAAACTGTTGTACTGCTCTTTTTGCGGCAAAAGCCAGCACGAAGTGCGTAAGCTCATCGCCGGCCCATCCGTGTATATCTGCGACGAATGCGTCGACTTATGTAACGACATCATTCGCGAAGAGATTAAAGAAGTGGCGCCGCATCGTGAACGCAGTGCTCTGCCGACGCCACACGAAATTCGCCACCACTTAGATGACTACGTTATCGGTCAGGAACAGGCGAAAAAGGTGCTGGCCGTTGCGGTCTACAACCACTACAAACGTCTGCGTAACGGTGATACCAACAACGGTGTTGAGCTCGGCAAAAGTAACATTCTGCTGATTGGCCCGACCGGTTCAGGTAAAACCCTGCTGGCAGAAACGCTGGCGCGCCTGCTGGACGTACCGTTCACCATGGCCGATGCGACCACCCTGACCGAAGCAGGTTACGTGGGTGAAGACGTTGAAAACATTATTCAGAAGCTGCTGCAGAAGTGCGACTACGACGTACAGAAAGCACAGCGCGGTATTGTTTACATCGATGAAATCGACAAGATTTCTCGTAAGTCCGATAACCCGTCAATCACCCGCGACGTTTCCGGTGAAGGCGTACAGCAGGCGTTGTTGAAGCTGATTGAAGGCACCGTGGCGGCCGTTCCGCCGCAGGGTGGCCGTAAACATCCGCAGCAGGAGTTCCTGCAGGTTGATACCTCGAAGATTCTGTTTATCTGCGGTGGTGCATTTGCTGGTCTGGATAAAGTGATTGCTAACCGTGTTGAAACTGGCTCCGGCATTGGTTTCGGCGCAACGGTAAAAGCAAAATCCGACAAAGCCAGCGAAGGTGAATTGCTGACCCAGGTTGAGCCAGAAGATCTGATCAAATTTGGTCTGATCCCTGAGTTCATCGGCCGTCTGCCGGTGGTCGCAACCCTGACTGAGCTGAGCGAAGAAGCGCTGATTCAGATCCTTAAAGAGCCGAAAAACGCCCTGACCAAACAGTATCAGGCGCTGTTTAACCTCGAAGGCGTGGATCTGGAATTCCGTGACGAAGCGCTGGATGCTATCGCCAAGAAAGCGATGGCGCGTAAAACCGGTGCTCGTGGTCTGCGCTCCATCGTAGAAGCCGCGCTGCTCGAAACCATGTACGATCTGCCTTCTATGGAAGACGTTGAGAAAGTGGTTATCGATGAATCGGTGATTGCCGGTCAAAGCGAACCGCTGCTGATTTACGGCAAGCCGGAAGCGCAGCAGGCATCTGGCGAATAATTCACCAGTTCATACAATCAGTTAATCAAAAAGGGGGGATTTTATCTCCCCTTTTATTTTTCCGTATTCATGGCGTTGAATGTGTGGAATACATCCCCATATACTGGTTACATGTTAATGGTTGTGTGAAGCACAGTCGCATGACCAGTTTACCTGGCGGACACTAAACTAAGAGAGAGCTCTATGAATCCTGAGCGTTCTGAACGCATTGAAATCCCCGTATTGCCGTTGCGCGATGTGGTGGTTTATCCGCACATGGTCATCCCCTTATTTGTAGGGCGGGAAAAATCTATCCGTTGTCTGGAAGCGGCCATGGATCATGATAAAAAAATCATGCTGGTCGCGCAGAAAGATGCTTCAACGGATGAGCCGGGTGTAAACGATCTTTTCACCGTCGGGACCGTGGCCTCTATTTTACAAATGCTGAAGCTGCCTGACGGTACGGTCAAAGTACTGGTCGAAGGGCTGCAGCGTGCGCGTATTTCTACGCTCTCTGATAACGGCGAACACTTCTCCGCGAAAGCAGAGTACCTTGAATCGCCGGCCATTGAAGAGCGCGAGCAGGAAGTACTGGTACGCACCGCGATTGGTCAGTTTGAAGGCTATATCAAGCTGAACAAGAAAATCCCACCAGAAGTGCTGACGTCGCTGAACAGCATCGACGACCCTGCACGTCTGGCTGACACCATCGCGGCCCACATGCCGTTGAAGCTGGCAGATAAACAGTCCGTTCTGGAGATGTCTGACATCAACGAGCGCCTGGAATATCTGATGGCGATGATGGAGTCAGAAATCGATCTGCTGCAGGTTGAGAAGCGCATTCGCAACCGCGTGAAAAAGCAGATGGAGAAATCCCAGCGTGAGTACTATCTGAACGAGCAAATGAAAGCCATTCAGAAAGAACTCGGCGAGATGGACGAAGTTCCTGACGAAAACGAAGCGTTGAAGCGTAAGATCGACGCGGCGAAAATGCCGAAAGAGGCGAAAGAGAAAACCGAAGCCGAACTGCAGAAGCTGAAAATGATGTCACCGATGTCAGCTGAAGCCACCGTGGTTCGCGGTTATATCGACTGGATGGTGCAGGTGCCGTGGAATTCGCGCAGCAAGGTCAAAAAAGACCTTCGTCAGGCGCAGGAAATCCTCGATACCGATCATTATGGCCTCGAGCGCGTCAAAGACCGTATTCTTGAGTATCTCGCGGTTCAAAGCCGTGTGAACAAGCTGAAAGGGCCAATCCTGTGCCTGGTAGGGCCTCCAGGTGTGGGTAAAACCTCTCTGGGTCAGTCCATTGCGCAGGCGACCGGACGTAAATACGTTCGTATGGCGCTGGGCGGCGTACGTGACGAAGCGGAAATCCGCGGTCACCGTCGTACTTACATCGGCTCTATGCCGGGTAAACTGATCCAGAAAATGGCCAAAGTGGGCGTTAAAAACCCGCTGTTCCTGCTCGATGAAATCGACAAAATGTCTTCGGACATGCGCGGTGACCCGGCCTCTGCTCTGCTGGAAGTACTTGATCCAGAACAGAACGTGGCGTTCAGCGATCACTACCTGGAAGTCGATTACGATCTCAGCGACGTAATGTTCGTGGCGACGTCGAACTCCATGAACATTCCAGCGCCGCTGCTGGACCGTATGGAAGTGATCCGTCTGTCCGGTTATACCGAAGACGAGAAGCTGAACATTGCAAAACGTCACCTGCTGCCGAAGCAGATTGAACGTAATGCGCTGAAAAAAGGCGAGCTGACGGTTGATGACAGCGCGATTGTTGGCATCATTCGTTACTACACCCGTGAAGCGGGCGTCCGTAGCCTGGAACGTGAAATCTCGAAGCTGTGCCGTAAAGCGGTTAAACAGCTGTTGCTGGATAAAGATCTGAAACACATCGAGATTAACGGCGACAATCTGCATGATTTCCTCGGCATTCAGCGCTTCGACTACGGTCGCGCCGATGACGAAAACCGTGTGGGTCAGGTCACCGGTCTGGCGTGGACGGAAGTGGGCGGCGACCTGCTGACCATTGAAACCGCCTGCGTACCGGGTAAAGGCAAGCTGACTTATACCGGTTCTCTGGGTGAAGTGATGCAGGAGTCCATTCAGGCAGCGCTGACCGTGGTGCGCGCGCGCGCAGAAAAACTGGGTATCAACCCAGATTTCTACGAAAAACGCGACATTCACGTTCACGTTCCGGAAGGGGCGACGCCGAAAGACGGTCCAAGTGCGGGTATCGCGATGTGTACTGCGCTGGTTTCCTGTCTGACCGGTAACCCGGTGCGTGCAGACGTGGCGATGACAGGGGAAATTACCCTGCGTGGCCTGGTGCTGCCAATCGGCGGTCTGAAGGAAAAACTGCTCGCGGCACACCGTGGCGGTATTAAGACTGTTCTGATTCCTGATGAGAACAAACGCGATCTGGAAGAGATTCCGGACAACGTTCTGGCCGATCTGGATATTCATCCGGTTAAGCGCATTGAGGAAGTTCTGGCGCTGGCGCTGCAAAATGAGCCGTCTGGCATGCAGGTTGTAAGCGCAAAATAGTGACCTCGCGCAAAGAGCGTTAATAAAAATAAGACTGGCAAGCGTAAACTGACTTGCCAGCCTTTTTTTGTCTCGCTAATTTAGACGGCTGGCAGGTGTGTCTAAGACGACGGGTGTTGTAAGGGCATGGGAGTCCTGATATAACTGCTCCGCGATTGCACCGCGAAGGACTCCGGTGCGATATAAATAATAAAGAGAGGAAGAGAACAGTGAATAAATCTCAACTGATTGACAAAATTGCTGCTGGCGCGGATATCTCCAAAGCTGCAGCTGGACGTGCGTTAGATGCTTTAATTGCTTCTGTTACTGAATCTCTGCAAGCCGGGGATGATGTTGCACTGGTAGGTTTTGGTACCTTTGCTGTTAAAGAGCGTGCTGCCCGTACTGGCCGTAACCCTCAAACTGGTAAAGAGATCACTATCGCCGCTGCTAAAGTACCAGCGTTCCGTGCAGGTAAAGCACTGAAAGACGCGGTAAACTGATCGCTTTCCCTCGTAGGGAATGTGGCACAGTACAAGGGCGCATCATCTGATGTGCCTTTTTTTATGGCTTATTGTGTACTTTTAAGCGTTTATATTCGGTGTCATGCTGACAAGCACCCCGGTTTCTTGTCAAAATAGCGGCCACACGTGCTATGCTGCACGAGGTATTTGTCACCTACAGCGGAGTGTTGTTACACCATGATGGACAATTTACGCACGGCAGCCAACAGCGTCGTGATCAAAGTCATTTTCGGTCTCATTATCGTGTCGTTCATTTTGACCGGCGTGAGTGGTTACCTGATCGGCGGTAACAATAATTTTGCCGCGAAAGTGAATGGCCAGGAAATTGGCCGCGCCCAGTTTGAAAATGCCGTTGCTAGCGAGCGTAACCGCATGCAGCAGCAGCTTGGCGACCAGTACTCAGAGCTGGCAGCCAACGAAAACTACATCAAATCTATGCGCCAGCAGGTGCTGAACCGCCTGATTGACGAATCGCTGCTCGACCAGTATTCGAAGACATTAGGCCTTGGCATCAGCGATGAGCAGGTGCGTAAAGCGATTTTCGCGACTCCTGCGTTCCAGACCGACGGCAAATTTGATAACACCCGCTACAACGCGCTGGTGAATCAGATGGGGATGACGGCCGATCAATACGCGCAAGCACTGCGTAACCAGCTGACCACTCAGCAGCTGATTAACGCCGTCGCGGGTACTGACTTCATGCTGCCAGGTGAAACCGATCAACTGGCCGAACTGGTTGCTCAGCAGCGTCTGGTTCGCGAAGCCACTATCGACGTGAGCGCGCTGGCGGCGAAGCAGCAGGTTTCTGATCAGGAAGTTGCAAGCTACTACGAGCAGAACAAAAACCAGTTTGTCGCGCCGGAACAGTTTCGCGTGAGCTATATCAAGCTGGACGCAACTTCCATGAGCGAACCCGTCTCTGACGACGAAATCCAGTCCTACTACGATCAGCATCAGGATCAGTTCACTCAGCCGCAGCGTGATCGCTACAGCGTGATTCAGACCAAAACTGAAGCCGATGCGAAAGCGGTTCTGGATGCACTGAACAAAGGCGCTGATTTTGCCACGCTGGCGAAAGAGAAATCTGCCGACATTATCTCCGCGCGTAACGGCGGTGATATGGGCTGGCTGGAAGCGTCTACCACACCTGACGAACTGAAAAATGCCGGTCTGAAAGAGAAAGGCCAGCTGTCAGGCGTTATCAAATCTTCCGTGGGCTTCCTGGTCGCGCGTCTGGATGACGTTCAGGCTCCGGTGGTGAAACCGCTGGCGGATGTACGTAGCCAAATTGCTGACAAAGTTAAACAGGAAAAATCTCTCGACGCTTACTACGCCCTGCAGCAGAAGGTGAGCGATGCGGCGAGCAACGACAACGACTCTCTGGCGGGTGCAGAGCAGGCGGCTGGCGTGAAAGCGGTTGAGACCGGTTGGTTTGACCGTAACAGCCTGCCAGCAGAGCTGAACTTCAAGCCGGTGTCCGACGCAATCTTTAACGGTGGTCTGGTTGGTGAGAACGGCATGCCGGGCAGCAACTCAGATATCATCACCGTTGACGGTGACCGCGCCTTCGTTATTCGCGTGAGCGAGCACAAAGCTGAAGCGGTGAAACCGCTGGCCGAAGTGAAAGCACAGGTGACCGACATCGTTAAGCACAACAAAGCAGAACAGCAGGCCAAACTGGATGCTGAAAAACTGCTGGTGGCGCTGAAAGACGGTAAGGGCGACGATGCGATGAAAGCGGCGGGTCTGACCTTTAGCGCCAGCAAAACCCTGAGCCGTGCCGGTCAGGATCCACTGAGCCAGGCTGCCTTCGCGCTGCCGCTGCCGCAGAAAGACAAACCAAGCTACGGTATCGGTAACGATATGCAGGGCAACGTGGTTCTGTTGGCGCTGGACGAAGTGAAAGCGGGCGAAATGCCGGAAGCGCAGAAGAAAGCGATGGTTCAGGGCATTACCCAGAACAACGCACAAATCGCCTTCGAAGCGATGATGAACAACCTGCGTAAATCCGCGAAGATTAAGCTCGGCGATATCATCGACCAGCAGCAATAATCGGAATTCGCTTCGCATAATTTTGTAATGCGATGAACAAATCAAAGGCCGCTTTCGCGGCCTTTTCCACATTTGAAATCTGCCTTTTGAACCGTTGCGCGCTAACCGTTATGGTGCTTTCGCTATCAATCAATAAGGAGAAATCAACATGAAACGTGGAATCAAAATGTCTGTTATGGCGGCAGTATTGGCGTGTGTGGGAATGAGCTTTAGCGTTCAGGCGGCACAACCCGCGGCTGCAAAAACGCAGGCAACGCAGGTGAAAGCCAACGCAGATACCGCAGAGCAGACGAAAGCAGTGCCTGCCGGTAAAACGGTGGATGAAGAAGGCACCAGGGTCAGCATCAATACGGCTTCGGCCGAAGCGCTGGCACAGGCGATGATCGGCGTGGGTTTGAAAAAAGCGCAGGCTATCGTCAGCTACCGTGAAGAGTACGGCCCGTTCAAAACGGTGGACGATCTCAAGCAGGTTCCGGGCATGGGTAGCTCGCTCGTTGAGCGTAATCTGGCCCACCTCACGCTTTAATTTGCACAAGGTGTTTGCACTCGTCTGAAAATTTGCCAGACTAAAGAGGTCATACCAGTGGTGTGACCTCTGACTCTATGTATAAAACAAAATAATAAGGCTATGGCGCTATGCAGACACAAATCAAAGTTCGCGGTTATCACCTGGACGTATATCAGCACGTTAATAACGCTCGCTATCTGGAGTTTCTCGAAGAGGCCCGCTGGGATGGGCTGGAGAGCAGCGCGGGGTTTCAGTGGATGAGCGCGCACCATATTGCCTTTGTGGTGGTGAACATCAATATTAACTACCGTCGCCCGGCGGTACTGGGCGATCTGCTGACGGTAACCAGCAAGGTGCAACAACTGAACGGCAAAAGCGGTGTGTTAAGTCAGGTGGTAACGCTGGAGCCTGAAGGGCAGGTAGTTGCCGACGCGCTGATTACCTTTGTCTGTATTGACCTGAAAACGCAGAAGGCGCTGGCGCTGGAAGGGGAGTTGCGGGAGCATCTGGAAGCGATGGTTGAGTAATGTGCTTGTCCCGGGGCGGCATAAACGCCTGGCCCGGGACGGTAGCCCGGGCGAGCGCAAGCGACCCCGGGAATAATGTCAGACCTATTTCAGCCCGGTCTTCTGCTTCATCGCTGCCATCACCCCTGGCTTATCTGCCAGATAATGATTCAGCCCGTTGGCGCGCAGATTACAGGCCGCGCAGTGGCCGCAACCATTGCCTTTGATGCCGTTGTAGCAGGTGAGCGTCTCGGTGCGTACCAGTTCAAGTTTGTCCCAGTAGTCCGCCAGCGCCCAGGTCTGGGCTTTGTCGAGCCACATCAGCGGCGTTTCAAAGCGAATATCTTTCGCCATGCCCAGGCTGACCGCATGGTTCAGCGCCTTCACGAACTCATCGCGACAGTCCGGATAACCGGAGAAGTCGGTCTCGCATACGCCGGTGATGACGGCTTCCGCCTTCACCTGATAGGCATAAATAGCTGCCAGCGTCAGGAACAGAATATTGCGTCCTGGCACGAAGGTATTTGGAATGCCGTCGGCATCCGGTTCGTAGTCCGGCACGGGAATACTGTCGCGAGTCAGGCTGCTGACCGCCAGTTCATTGAGCAGGGTAACGTCCAGAACTTTATGCGCGCGAGCGCCCAGCGTCAGCGCCAGTTCACGGGCAACGTCAATTTCAGCGCGATGGCGCTGGCCATAATCAAACGTGACGCAGTGAACTTCATCATATTGATGCAGCGCCTGCACCAGGCATGTTGTGGAATCTTGTCCACCGCTAAAGACGACAACGGCACGTTTCATGGCTTTTCCTGTCTGTGACTCTAAAAGCCGCTATGGTAACGCCTGCGGGGCGTGGCGACCAGCTTCTTCACCGCGTGGTCGGCGGCAGCCAGGCGGCGGAAAAGTCAAACCAGCCGCGCGCGTTAAGGCGAATGCCGTTAACCCCCGGCGGTGCGCTGACCTGATACTGATAGTTAAACAGCGGCGTCAGCATGGCTTCACTCATCAGTTGGGTAAAAATCGTCTTCAGCGCGGCGATACGCTGAGTATCATCCGGCAGCGATTGTGCCTCATCCAGCGCCTGGTGAACGCGATGGGACTGTGACTCGGTAAACAGCGCGGGCCACAGCGCATCGCAGCGAAGCCACTGCTCCAGCGCGTATTCCGGCATCTCGCCAATCAGGCGGTCGCCCATAAACAAATCTGCTTGCGGCAGGTCCGGGCAGCCGGTCCAGCTTTTAGCATCATAAAAAATCACCGTGAGCTCGCAGCCAAGACGAGCCAGCGCGGTTTTGAGCTCTTCGGCCATGGTGTGCAGTTCCACCGGTAGATGATAGATAAGCGTCAGATGGGCTGGTAGAGCAACGTCGGGCGCTTCTTTCGGCAGGGGGATATCCCAGCCAGGCAGCATCTCTTCGCTTGGGGTAATCAGATTTTCTCCCAGCGGCAGGCTTTGCAGCAGGCCAGAGCGGTGAATTAGCGCAATCACCCGCTGCGCCTGGGCGGCGCTCAGTCGTGGACTCTGGCGCAGTGCCAGATAGCAGAATCCAAGGCTGATGCTGTGGCTCACCAGGCGAAGCTCGCCAAGCTCCTCGGGTTTGCCGATAGCGATTTGCACCGGATGCTGACAGCTGGTGCCGAGTCCTTGCTCGAAAAGCTGCGGTGTGATCCAGTATTCAATGGCTTGTAGCAATGGGTGGCTATGGTGGTATTGATGGTGACTCTCAATGCGTACCAGCTCCGGCTCAAAAATTTTCAGCATAAATGGGCCAGTTCCCTGTGACGGTTTATCCGGGTGCGCCAGCACGCTACAGTAGCTTGCCAGTCGATGTGGCAGCCAATAGTCCGGGTGATGGAGCGTGAAAGTCAGGCACTGTGGGTGCGTTTGCGTAATCGCTTTCACGCTGGAAAAGAGCTTCGCCAGTTCAGGCAATTCCAACAGCATCAATAATCGTCGGCGAAGCTGCTCGGTCTCAACGGCATCACCGTTGTGCCAATGCAGGGTCGAGCGAATATAGAACTGCCAGCATAGTCCGTCGTCAGACACGGACCAGTGATGTGCCAGGTCGCCCTGCGGCTGTGAGGCTTCGTGGTTGAAGCGGGTCAGCCCGGAGTAGACCTGCCCGGCAAGGTGCTGTTCCGCGCGTCCGGCCAGAAAACCGGGGTGCAGCGGCTCAAGCGGTCGGTAGTAGGGAATACGCAGCGTCGGCGTATTGTTTTGCCACTGGCCGCCGAGAAACGGATGCAGCAGCGCCCGCAGCTCAACCGGGGCAATCTGAGCCAGCTCCAGCGCGTTGTGCTGCTCGCCGCGGTTCAGCGCCGTTTCCATCATTTCATTACGTAGCGTTTCCGGCGCGGTATGGAACTGCAACAGCCCGCGCTTGCCGCGCCCGGACTGCGCCTGCCAGCTCAGCCAGCCTGCCTCTTGTGCCTGACGCAGCAGGGTGCGTACATGGCGCTCGCTGCAAAAACAGCGGGCAGCCAGCTCGGCGATGGTGACCTGTTGATCTTCTCCCTGCGACGGCAGCCACAGACGCTGGAACTGATTTAAACGATTTAACTGGCGCATAGAAACCCGGAACAATAAATATCAACTATTCAGTATTACTTCCGTATATCCCAGCAGATACTAAGTAGCAAGAGAGAGCGATCACAGGCGGGATAAAAGATGGCAAGACTGGCAGCATTTGATATGGATGGCACCCTTTTGATGCCAGACCATCGTTTAGGCGAGAGAACCGTGGCGGTGCTAAAGCGCCTGCGCGAGCGGAACATCACGCTGACCTTTGCCACCGGTCGCCACGTGCTGGAAATGCGCCCGCTGGTGGAGAAGCTGTCGCTGAATGCCTTCCTGATTACCGGCAACGGTACGCGTATTCATACCCAGCAGGGGGAAGTGCTGCACCGTAGCGATCTCTCTCCGGACGTAGCGGAAGAGGTGCTGCACACGCGTTGGGATACGCAGGCCAGCGTCCATGTCTTTAACGACGGCGGCTGGTTTACCGGGCAGGAAATACCGGAAATGTTAAAAGCGCATGTTTATAGCGGATTCCGCTATCAGCTTCGTGATCTTCGTATGATGCCGGCGCATCAGGTGACGAAGATCTGTTTCTGTGGGGATCACGACGATCTTTGCCGCCTGCGAATTCAGCTCGTCGAAGCGTTCGATAAGCGGGCCGATATCTGCTTCTCCGCCGTTGACTGTCTGGAGGTTCTGCCGCTTGGCAGTAACAAAGGTGCGGCGCTGTCCGTGCTGAGCCGCCATCTGGGCGTGGGCATGGACGAGTGCATGGCTTTTGGCGATGCAATGAATGACCGTGAAATGCTGGGGCTCGTCGGGCGTGGCGTGATCATGGGTAATGCGATGGGGCAGCTCAAAGCGGCGCTTCCCCATCTGCCGATTATTGGAAACTGCAAAAATCAGGCGGTTTCTCACTATTTAGCTCATTGGCTGGATACACCTAATCTTCCTTATTCCCCCGAATAGAGAGACCTTCCAGCAAGCCAGGCTCATTTGATGCCTGGCTTTTTTTATTTCCCGAGCAGGGTGTTGATAGCCTGCTGCCACGGCGCGGTGTCGCCGATGTTATTCGCCACCCACTCAGCGTTGTAGTAGGTATCCAGGTAGCGTTCACCGCTGTCGCACAGCAGCGTCACGATGGAGCCGGTTTTTCCTTCGTCGCGCATCTGTGCGGCTAATTGCAGCGCGCCCCACATATTCGTCCCGGTAGAAGCGCCAACCTTACGGCCAAGCTGCGTCTCCAGCCACTGTGCGGTGGCAACGCTTGCGGCATCCGGTACGCGCAGCATGCTGTCGACCACGTCAGGGATAAACGACGGCTCGACGCGCGGGCGACCAATA
Source organism: uncultured Kluyvera sp. (assembly GCF_902485085.1). Classification (NCBI taxonomy): domain Bacteria; kingdom Pseudomonadati; phylum Pseudomonadota; class Gammaproteobacteria; order Enterobacterales; family Enterobacteriaceae; genus Kluyvera; species uncultured Kluyvera sp. Next base: position 46,965 of record NZ_CABTJS010000123.1, on the reverse strand, counting down.
CCTTCAATTTTGCTGCCGACGCTGCCGCGAAGATTCACGTCGCGGTGCTGCCAGTAGTCCATAAACACCGAGTTTTCCGGGTCCACGACCATCAGCTGTGTTTCATAGCCCTGACAGCGAATGTAGCGGCCAATGGTGGCAGATGTGCCGCCAGTGCCCGCGCTCATCACCACCCACGCCGGTACCGGATTGGGCTCGTGGGACATCTGACGGAAAATACTGTCGGCAATATTGTTGTTGCCGCGCCAGTCGGTGGCGCGCTCAGCGTAGGTGAACTGATCCATATAATGACCGTTCAGCTCGCGGGCCAGCGTTTCGGAAGCGGCGTAAATTTCACACGCGCTCTCCACAAAGTGGCAGCGGCCGCCGTAAAACTCAATCTGCTCAACCTTGCGTTTCGCCGTGCAGGACGGCATTACCGCAATAAACGGCAGGCCAAGCAGGCGCGCGAAGTAGGCTTCGGAAACCGCCGTTGAGCCGGACGACGACTCAATAATGGTGGTGCCTTCTTTGATCCAGCCGTTGCACAGGCCGTAAAGGAACAGCGAGCGCGCCAGACGGTGCTTGAGGCTGCCGGTCGGATGCGTGCTTTCATCTTTCAAATAGAGCTGAATGCCGGGAAAGGCGGGCAGCGCCAGGCGGATTAAATGCGTGTCGGCGCTGCGTTGGTAGTCGGCGTTAATTTCGCTGATGGCGTGTTTGACCCAGTTGCTATTCATCATTCTTTTCCGTTTGTCATTTTGTGCCCAGCTTAGCGAAAAGTGCAGAAAAATTTGTTGCCATCTGACCTTTAAAATAGAATTAAGATAGAAAAATTTTCTCCCGGAGACCGAAATGTTAGATAAAATTGACCGAAAGCTCCTGGCCCTACTACAAAATGACTGCACGCTCTCTTTGCAGGCACTCGCGGATGCCGTTAATCTGACCACCACACCGTGCTGGAAACGGCTAAAACGCCTGGAAGACGACGGTGTGCTGCTTGGACGCGTCGCGTTACTGGATGCCGAAAAGCTTGGGCTTGGGTTAACGGCATTTGTGCTGATAAAGACCCAGCACCACAGCAGCGATTGGTACAGCCTTTTTGTGAGCGAAGTGACGCAAATGCCCGAAGTTCTGGGCTTCTGGCGCATGGCCGGGGAGTATGATTACCTGATGCGCGTCCAGGTGGCGGACATGAAACGCTACGATGATTTTTATAAAAGCCTGGTGAACCGCGTCCCCGGACTGTCGGATGTCACCTCAAGCTTTGCGATGGAACAGATTAAATACACCACAGCTCTCCCCATCGAATAACACTTTCTCTGGGATTTTCTCTTTGCCCTTCAGGCTGCCAGGGCGGCAGCACAGGACGAAGAGAATCGACGTTCAGGATTTTATCGCGTGCGATTATTTGCTCAATTAAGTTGGTACTTCCGCCGGGAATGGCGACGCTATCTCGGCGCGGTTTCCCTGCTGATTATCATCGCCATACTGCAGCTTATTCCACCTAAAGTGGTGGGGATTGTGGTGGATGGCGTGACACAACACCACTTCAGCGCCGGGAAGGTGATGATGTGGATTGGCACCATGGTACTGATTGCCGTGGTGGTCTATCTGCTGCGCTACGTCTGGCGCGTGCTGCTGTTTGGCGCTTCCTATCAGCTCGCCGTTGAACTGCGTGAAGATTTCTATCGTCAGCTTAGTCGCCAGCATCCGGAGTTTTACCTGCGTCACCGTACCGGCGACCTGATGGCCCGCGCCACCAATGATGTCGACCGGGTGGTATTTGCCGCCGGGGAAGGGGTGCTGACGCTGGTGGACTCACTGGTGATGGGCTGTGCGGTATTGATCGTGATGTCCACGCAGTTAAGCTGGCAGTTGACCCTGCTGGCACTGGTGCCAATGCCGATCATGGCGCTGGTTATCCATCGCTATGGCAATCTTCTGCACGAACGGTTCAAAGTGGCGCAGGCGGCGTTTTCCAGCCTTAACGATCGTACCCAGGAAAGCCTGACCAGCATTCGCATGATCAAAGCGTTCGGTCTGGAGGACAGACAGTCCGCACAGTTTGCTGCCGATGCGGCTGACACAGGTGTGAAGAACATGCGCGTGGCGCGTATCGACGCACGCTTTGACCCCACTATCTATATCGCCATCGGCATGGCAAACCTGCTGGCAATTGCAGGCGGCAGCTGGATGGTGATGCAGGGCGAACTCACGCTCGGTGAGCTCACCAGCTTTATGATGTACCTTGGCCTGATGATTTGGCCTATGCTCGCGCTGGCCTGGATGTTCAATATCGTTGAGCGTGGCAGCGCCGCCTATAGCCGTATTCGCACGCTGCTGGCGGAAGCACCGGTAGTGGATGACGGCACTCAGGCAGTGCCAGAAGGGCGCGGAACGCTGGAGCTGGCGATTGAACGCTTTAGCTATCCGCAAACCGACAAGCCAACGCTCTGTGACGTCAACGTGACCCTGAAACCGGGCCATATGCTCGGTATCTGCGGCCCGACGGGCTCGGGAAAATCGACCATTCTGTCGCTTATCCAGCGCCATTTTGACGTGGATGAAGGTGAAATCCGCTTCCATGATATTCCTCTGCGCCAATTGCAGCTCGATGCCTGGCGTAGCCGCCTGGCGGTGGTGAGCCAGACGCCGTTCCTCTTTTCTGACACGGTGGCCAGCAATATTGCGCTGGGCAACCCGAGCGCTACGCAGGAAGAGATTGAGCATGCGGCGCGTCTGGCCTGCGTGCATGAAGATATTCTGCGTTTGCCGCAGGGTTACGATACTGAAGTGGGCGAGCGCGGTGTGATGCTCTCCGGAGGGCAGAAACAGCGTATCTCCATTGCGCGCGCGCTGCTGCTGGAGGCGGAAATATTGATACTCGACGACGCGCTATCGGCGGTCGATGGCCGCACGGAACACCAGATTCTGCATAACCTGCGTCAGTGGGGAGAGGGGCGCACGGTCATCATTAGCGCTCATCGTCTTTCGGCGCTATCGGATGCCAGTGAAATTATTGTGATGCAGCATGGGCATATCGCCCAGCGCGGTCGACATGAACAGCTGGCAGCGGAGCAGGGCTGGTATCGCGATATGCACCGTTATCAACAGCTTGAGGCCGTGCTGAATGACGTGCCGGAAGAAGACAAATCGGAGGTGACAGATGCGTAGTTTCGGGCAACTGTGGCCTACTCTGAAGCGGCTGCTGGCCTACGGCTCGCCGTGGCGTAAACCGCTATCGATTGCGGTGGTGATGCTATGGATTGCCGCGGCCGCCGAGGTGAGCGGGCCGCTGCTGATAAGTTATTTTATCGACAATATGGTGGCGAAGAATATTCTGCCATTGGGAACGGTTGCCGGGCTGGCTGCGGCCTATGTTGGCTTGCAACTGCTGGCCGCCTCGCTGCACTACAGCCAGTCGCTGCTGTTTAACCGCGCAGCGGTCGGCGTGGTACAGCAGTTGCGTAGCGACGTGATGGACGCCGCGCTGCGCCAGCCGCTGAGCGAGTTTGACACCCAACCGGTCGGCCAGCTTATCTCCCGCGTGACTAACGATACGGAAGTGATCCGCGACCTGTACGTCACGGTGGTGGCGACAGTGCTGCGCAGCGCTGCGCTTATCGGCGCGATGCTGGTAGCGATGTTTAGCCTTGACTGGCGCATGGCGCTGGTGGCGATGGCTATCTTCCCGGCGGTGATGATCGTGATGGTGATTTATCAGCGCTACAGCACGCCGATTGTGCGCCGCGTTCGCGCCTATCTGGCGGATATCAACGATGGCTTCAACGAAGTCATCAATGGCATGAGCGTTATTCAGCAGTTCCGCCAGCAGGTACGTTTTGGCGAACGTATCGGTGAAGTGAGCCGCTCGCACTATCTGGCGCGTATGCAGACGCTGCGTCTGGACGGTTTCTTACTGCGCCCACTACTGAGCCTGTTCTCCTCGCTGGTGCTCTGTGGCCTGTTGATGCTGTTTGGCTTTAGCGCGCAGGGAACCATTGAAGTTGGGGTGCTGTATGCCTTTATTAGCTATCTGGGCCGCCTTAACGAGCCGCTGATTGAACTGACAACCCAGCAGTCGATGCTGCAACAGGCGGTGGTGGCTGGCGAGCGCGTGTTTGAACTGATGGATCGCCCGCGTCAGCAGTACGGGCACGATCTTGCACCGCTGGAGCGCGGGGATATCGACATTGATGATGTCTCCTTTGCCTATCGCGACGACAAGCTGGTGCTGCAAAACATTTCGCTGTCGATTCCGGCGCGAAGCTTTGTGGCGCTGGTGGGGCACACCGGCAGCGGCAAGAGTACGCTCGCCAGCCTGTTGATGGGCTACTACCCGCCTGATTCCGGTGAAATCCGCCTTGGCGGTCGCCCGCTTCAGAGCCTGAGTCATCAGGTGCTGCGACAGGGCATCGCCGTGGTGCAGCAGGATCCCGTCGTGCTGGCTGACTCTTTCTTCGCGAACGTCACGCTGGGGCGCGACATCAGTGAGGCGCAGGTCTGGCAGGTACTGGAAACGGTGCAGTTGGCGGAACTGGCGCGAGGCATGAGCGACGGTATCTATACGCATCTGGGCGAGCAGGGTAACAATCTGTCTGTTGGGCAGAAGCAGCTGCTGGCGCTGGCCCGCGTGCTGGTGGAAACCCCGCAGGTGTTGATCCTTGATGAGGCGACCGCCAATATTGACTCCGGCACCGAGCGCGCCATACAGCACGCGCTGGCGGCTGTACGCCAGCACACGACGCTGGTGGTGATTGCCCACCGTCTGTCGACCATTGTGGAGGCAGATACCATTATGGTGCTTCACCGTGGACAGGCCGTTGAGCAGGGTAATCACCAGCAACTGCTTGAAGCCAAAGGCCGATATTGGCAGATGTATCAGCTGCAGTTGGCCGGAGAAGAGCTGGCTGCCAGCGCGCAGGACGATGCGGTAACCGCCTGATGCACCACCGTCAGGCATTTTTCTAACAGATTGCCGTTGTGACACGCATCATGCACTCGCATGGTGCGTTTTTCTTTTGTCTCCCCCGATTTCGCCACGATAAACCCTGATTTTCTCCATAAAGCAGCGCCGTTTTCATTTCTGGCATGGCCCTTGCTTTATCTATTACGTGTTCGCAGCCATTACCGAATTCTGACTGGAGGGGATCTATGAAGCTGGTTACCGTGGTAATCAAACCATTCAAACTTGAAGACGTTCGCGAAGCGCTGTCTTCCATTGGCATTCAGGGCTTAACGGTGACAGAAGTGAAAGGCTTCGGTCGTCAGAAAGGTCATGCAGAGCTTTACCGCGGTGCGGAGTACAGCGTCAACTTCCTGCCGAAAGTAAAAATTGATGTGGCTATCGCCGACGATCAGCTCGATGAAGTCGTCGATGTGATTAGCAAAGCCGCTTACACCGGAAAAATTGGCGACGGTAAGATTTTTGTCGCCGAACTGCAGCGCGTAATCCGTATTCGTACCGGCGAAGCCGACGAAGCGGCGCTGTAATTCCCAGCCAGCACAGTGATAGGGATCGAGATGATGAAAAAAACAATGGTAAAAACGGGGTTGAGCGCGCTGGCGCTGTTGCCGGGTCTGGCAATGGCGGCATCGGCGGTGGTGGATAAAGCCGATAACGCCTTTATGATGCTGTGTACCGCGCTGGTGCTGTTTATGACCATCCCGGGGATTGCGCTGTTCTACGGCGGCCTGATCCGCGGTAAAAACGTACTCTCTATGCTGACGCAGGTAGCGGTGACCTTCGCCGTTGTTTGCGTACTGTGGGTCGTTTACGGCTACTCACTGGCTTTCGGTACCGGCGGCAGCTTCTTCGGCAGCTTCGACTGGGTGATGCTGAAAAATATCAAGATTACCGATCTGATGGGCTCGTTCTATCAGTATATCCACGTAGCGTTCCAGGGCTCCTTCGCCTGTATCACCGTGGGCCTGATTGTGGGCGCGCTGGCGGAGCGTATTCGCTTCTCCGCGGTACTGATTTTCGTAGTCATTTGGCTGACCCTCTCCTACGTGCCGATTGCCCACATGGTCTGGGGCGGCGGTCTGCTGGCGAGCCACGGTGCGCTCGACTTTGCGGGCGGTACGGTGGTGCATATTAACGCGGCGGTGGCAGGTCTGGTCGGCGCATACCTGATTGGCAAACGCGTGGGCTTTGGCAAAGAAGCGTTTAAACCGCACAACCTGCCGATGGTGTTTATCGGTACCGCAATCCTCTACTTTGGCTGGTTCGGTTTCAACGCCGGTTCCGCCAGTGCGGCAAACGAAATTGCCGGTCTGGCCTTCGTGAACACCGTTGTCGCTACCGCTGCTGCTATTCTTGGCTGGGTATTTGGCGAATGGGCGCTGCGCGGTAAGCCTTCTCTGTTGGGCGCATGTTCCGGTGCGATTGCGGGCCTGGTTGGTATCACCCCAGCGTGCGGTTATATCGGCGTCGGCGGTGCGTTGATCCTGGGGATCGTCGTCGGTCTGGCTGGTTTGTGGGGCGTCACCTCCCTGAAACGCTGGCTGCGCGTGGATGACCCATGCGACGTGTTCGGTGTCCACGGCGTGTGTGGCATCATCGGCTGTATCCTGACCGGTATCTTTGCTTCTACGGCGCTTGGCGGCGTGGGCTATGCGGAAGGCGTGACCATGAGCCATCAGGTTCTGGTACAGCTTGAAAGCATCGCTATCACTATCGTCTGGTCCGGTGTAGTGGCCTTCATCGGCTACAAAGTGGCTGATTTAACCGTCGGTCTGCGCGTACCGGAAGACCAGGAACGCGAAGGTCTGGACGTGAACAGCCACGGCGAGAATGCGTACAACGCCTGATATCGCTAACCCGGACGAGGCGCACATGCTGACTCCGGGGATATCATCTTTGATGCGGTATCTCCAAAGCCAAAAAAGCCTCCCAATGGGAGGCTTTTTTGTACATGAACCGAATTAATTACGGTTGCGCATGACGCCTTCCTGCACCGTCGAAGCCACCAGCACGCCGTCCTGAGTGTAGAACTCGCCGCGCACAAAGCCGCGTGCGCTGGAGGCTGAGGTACTTTCAACGCTGTAGAGCAGCCATTCGTTCATATTAAACGGACGGTGGAACCACATTGAGTGGTCAATGGTTGCAACCTGCATACCCGGCTCAAGGAAGCCTACGCCGTGTGGCTGGAGCGCGACCGGCAGGAAGTTGAAGTCTGAGGCGTAGCCCAGCAGATACTGATGAATATGCAGTGAATCCGGTACGGTACCGTTAGCACGCATCCACACCTGGCGCCGCGGTTCTGCGATATGGCCTTTTAACGGGTTATGGAACTCAACCGGGCGAATTTCCAACGGCTTATCGCAGAGAAACTTCTCTTTGGCCTGCGGCGGCAGCAGGTGCGCCAGCGAGCGGGCGATATCGGTTTCCGAAGGCAGGCCGTCCGGGGATGGGGCTACTGGCATGGTTTTCTGATGCTCGTAGCCGGATTCTGGCGCCTGGAAGGAGGCGGTCATATAGAAAATCGGTTTACCGTTCTGGATAGCCGCCACGCGGCGCGCGCTGAAGCTGTTGCCATCGCGCAGCACCTCAACGTCATAAACGATAGGCTTCTGGCTGTCGCCAGGGCGCAGGAAGTAGCTGTGGAAAGAGTGCACCAGGCGATCGGCAGGGACGGTCTCTTTTGCCGCATACAGCGCCTGGCCGACAACCTGGCCGCCAAAGACCTGACGCAGACCCAAGTCTTCACTCTGGCCGCGGAACAGCCCTTCTTCAATTCTTTCCAGATTTAACAACGTCAGCAGATTAGAAAGCGCTTGGCTCATTGATACCCTCTATATTTTACGGTCACAGCTGCAGGTGAATATCTCCATTATAACGTAGTTTCGCCAGTGGTCCGATGGGTTCAATTATCTGAATAATGGGGCGTTTGCAGGCAAACATGTGAAAGATATGCCACACTAAAGCGGTTACGTTTGTTAAAGCGTTGTCGCTCAATTGAGAAATTTGCCTCAATTTGAGTGAGCAATAAGGAGAATGCTAATGAAACTTGTGCCGATCTTAAGCGGTTTGGCGATTGCACTGGCCCTGGCGGGCTGTGCGAATACGCACCAGCAAAGTCAGAATCAGACATCTGCGCCAGGCGCAGCCGCAGCAACTCAGGCCATTCAGGGACCGAACGTTTCCGGTAATGTGTGGATCCGCCAGAAAGTGGCGCTGCCGCCGGATGCCGTGCTGACCGTCACCCTGTCCGATGCCTCGCTGGCCGACGCACCATCGAAAGTCCTGTCGCAGAAAGTGACGCGTACCGAAGGTAAACAGGCACCGTTTAGCTTTGTGCTGCCGTATAACCCGGCAGAGATCCAGCCAAATGCCCGTATCCTGTTGAGCGCAGCGGTGACCATCAACGATAAGCTGGTCTTTATCACCGATACCGTGCAAGAGGTTATCAACCATGGCGGTACCAAAGTCGACCTGACGTTGGTGCCGGTACAGCAAACGCCGGTTCCGGTTCAGGACACCTCCCCAGTACAGGTTCCTTAAACGTAAATGCCCTCCATGTGAGGGCATTTTTTTGTAGCACGGGCTGCTGACCCTGGGGGGCTTCCCGGCGTCGCTTCGCTCGGCCGGGCTACAATGCTAGTAGTTCCAGCGATACTTCTGCATATCAATCTGTCCGCTTCCCGAAACCTGCACCCCTTCAGAAAGCAACGCCTGACGCTGGCGCTGTAGATCCGGGCCGGTCAGTGAAATGACGCCATGCCGGTTCACCACGCGATGCCACGGCAGCGTGGACCCCTCCGGCAGTCGTTTCAATACGCCGCCTACCTGGCGCGCGGCACGGGGTGAACCTGCCAGCCGGGCAATATCGCCGTAAGTGGTAACGTAGCCTTCCGGGATGGAAGCTACGATTTGCCATACGCGCTGAGGGAAAGAGCCAAAATCGTCCATAGTAAGTTCCTGAAGGCAGAACCTTCAGCATAATCAGCTCGATGTCCCCTGTGAAGGGCGGATTGCGCAAGAATCCAGCAGGTAGTAGCGGATGGCTTGCATTTGGCTGCCTCAGCAGTGATAATGCGCCAGCGCGTTGGATAACAACGCTCTCAATGGGGGCCCTGTTGGTTCTCCCGCAACGCTACTCTGTTCACCAGGTCAGGTCCGGAAGGAAGCAGCCAAGGCAGATGACGCGTGTGCCGGGATGTAGCTGGCAGGGCCCCCACCCATTTCCGCCTCCGCAAAAACTCTCCGTTCAGACCAAACTCATCCCTGTTTTTATTGTGGTTATTCACTGCTTTCTTCTTCCCGCATTCAATTAATATTCATCCTCTTGTAATAATACTGTCATTTATGTGTCATAAATTGGTTTTAAATTAACATTGGGTATTTATATTACCCATTGTGTTATAAATATATTTCTGGAATGTACTGTTGGTTTCATGTATTAGTTATTACAGAAATAATACATAAACCATTTTGGACAGCGTTGTTCCACGGAATTTGTTAACACAAACCGTGTATGGATGACGCGTCTTTACCGGAAGGAGTTCACATGACCGTCGCAGTGCTCAACGTAAAAATTGATGAAACAGTAAAAGAAAGACTTCGCCACTTTGCCGAGGTCCATGGCCTGACTTTAGGCGCTGCGGCGGAAAAACTGCTGCTGCTCGGGTTTGCAGCGGAAGAAGAGGCGGGCGTTTGTGAAGATGACATCGACAGCCAGCATACGGAAGAAGATGTTGCTCCATTCTCGCCTAAAGAAATCAAAGCATTACGTAAAATCCTGAAGAAGAGAAAATGAAACAGCAAACGTCGATAGCGTGTAACTATAGTGAAGCCTGCGATCTGTTACGTTCGGGCTACGTGAAGCATGTTCTTCTCAACTGGAATGTTGGCAGCGATGAATTCTTTCGTATTGCCTCAGACTGGTGCGATACCGGTGCTAAGATTAAAAAAGAGGGAGAATCTTTCGTTATTTCCCTGAAAGGCTTTCCGATCCCTCCGCAGCACTAATATATTCTTTAGCAGCACTTTATTACATTAAAGAATATAAAGTTTCGGGCCGGTTATGTGAGTGGGAACGTCTTCCCCTGCGCGCGGTTAAATTATTTTCCGCATTTTGTTTGCGCCATGCTGGCCTGCTAACGTTGCCCATATCGGCTGTAATGTCGAAAAAGCGCGACGCAGGATTTCATCGTCCAACGTAAAGGGAATGCGTAAGTTACGCTCCCCACTTCCTGCCAGACCAAATCGCGTTCCTACCCCTAGATGAATCGCGCTGGCCTCTGCCCGTGCGGCAAACCGAGTGGCCATCATTTCCGGCAGTTCCACCCAGAATGATAGCCCGCCTTCCGGCAGGACAAATTTCCACTGCGGAAAATATTCTCGCATGAGCGCCGCGCACATATCGCGCCGTGCCGTCAGCAGACGTCGCCGTTCAGGGAGCAGATGATATTCATTCTCCAGCAACCAGCAGGTGGCCAACTGCTCTAGCAGCGGCGAGCCTAGATCGAGCGTGTCGCGGGTCTGAACGAGGGCCGCGATGGTGCGCGATGACGCGCGGATCCACCCCAGGCGCAGCCCACCCCAGAAGCTTTTCCCGGTTGAGCCCACCGTGACGATCGGCGCATCGTGATTAAACGCCGCCAGCGGCGGTGGCGGTGGGGCGTTGTACCACAAATCTACCATCGTTTCGTCGACGACGAGCGTGGTGCAGGTCCGGGCCGACAGGTCTGCGACGATTTGCCGCGTCGCGCTGTCCATGCACTGCCCGGTAGGGTTTTGAAAATCGGGCATCAGATACGCCAGCCGCGGTGCGGTTTGGGCGATAATGGCCGCCAGACCGTCGGTGTCCCAGCCTTTGTCAGGCATCGGTAAAGCCACCGGGCGACAGGACGCGCCTTCAATGGCGGAAATGGCCAGCGGGTAGGTTGGTGTTTCTACCACCACCCGATCGCCAGGCCCCGTAAGGTAACGCAGAATCAGCGCCAGCCCGCTGACTGCACCGTTAACCAGCATGATTTCATCGGCATGCGTCGGCAGCCCGCGCGCGCAGTAGCGCTGGGCAATGGCCTCACGCAGGGCGGGCAATCCATGCTGATCATAGCCGGTATTGTTGAGATAGCCGGGTAGGGCCGCCAGTGCATGACTGTAGGCCTGATGAATTTCCGCGCCTGCTGCCAGCGCGGCGGTGGACATATCCAGCGTCGGCGAGGTCGGCATACGCGGTGCGCGCTGGTAGCCTTCGGCACTGAGCGTCACCGTTGAACCGCTGCCCTGTTTACTCTGCACATAGCCTTCGTCGCGCAGTTGCCCGAGCGCGCTGGCAATGGTGGTGCGGCTGACGCCCAGCGCGCTGGCAAATTCTCGCTCGCCCGGTAGACGCGTGCCCAGCGGCAACCGACCGTCCAGAATCAGCAACCGCAGCGCGTCGGTAAGCTGTCGCCAGAGCGGGGTCGGGGAAGGGCCGTCCTGCCAGTGGCCCAGCAGGCGAACTAAAGATTGGGTGGCGGAACGTCGAAGCATCGGTGCAGTCCACTTTTTAAAAACTGGTCATTAATCATAATGCCATTTTTACCGATGATGGAAGCCTCTTTCGATAGGCCGAGGTGCCCATGCTACGCCGACTGATTCAGCTCTACTTTGGGTTAATGCTCTATGGAGTATCGACCGCCGTTTATGTCCGCGCCAATCTTGGCGCCGATCCGTGGAACGTTTTCCACCTCGGCGTTTCCGGGCTGACGTCTCTTGATATTGGCATCGTGATGATTCTGACCGGCGCCGCCGTTCTGCTGCTGTGGATTCCGCTGCGCCAGCGCCCGGGGCTTGGCACCATCAGCAACGTCATTGTGCTGGGGCTGGCGGCAGACGCCACGCTGTCTCTGATGCCGCCGTTGGAATCACTCTGGGTTCGCGGTGTGCTGCTGCTGCTGGCGGTGGTGCTGAACGGTATGGCGACCGGTATGTATATTGGCGCAGGCTTTGGCGCGGGGCCGCGTGATGGTCTGATGACCGGGATTCATGCCCGCACCGGATGGCCCATTCGCCGCATTCGCACGACGATTGAACTCTCCGTGTTGGTCATCGGCATGCTGCTGGGCGGGACGTTTGGCGTCGGGACCGTACTGTATGCACTGGCCATTGGCCCGCTTATTCAGCTCTTCTTGCCATGGTTCCAGACTCCCCGCGTGATGCAGCGTCAAATTGCTTGAGTTTGTCTGTATGATGTTTCTGCCGTGGTGCCCGGCGGCTACGCTGAGTACTATGCACGGCATCAGACCAGTGCGCTGATGCCGTGACCCATCATGTAAAGTCCCACCAGAATAATCAACGCGCCGGAGAACCACGGCGCCTTTCTCGATAGCTCCCCGAACCCGCTCCAGCGTTTACTCATATGCTTCAGACCGATGGCGGCAATGGCGCCGGAGGCCACCAGCGTGAGCGCCAGCCCGACGCTAAAACTTAGCACTAGCGTCGCGCCCAGCGCTACGTGTTTAAGCTGCAGGCAGATAAGCAGAATGGTAATGGATGCAGGGCAAGGGATGAGCCCGCCAGTGAGACCAAACAGCACAATCTGCCCGGTGGTGACTTCCTGGCCTTTGAAGCGGCGGTTGATCTCTTCGGCGTGTGCGCGCTGGTGGGCATCCTGCCAGTCTGCATCAACCAGATTGTGATGATCGTGGTCATGATGATGCTCATGACCGTGGTGATGATCGTGATCATGAGCGTGGTGATGATCGTGGCGGTGGTGCGCATGCTCGTGGTCATGATCGTGCGCCCCGCGTGATTCACGCCAGGTACGCCACAGCATCCACAGCGCGATAACAATAATGATTATCCCGGAAAGCAACTGGAACCACGGCTCTGCGGTTTGGGCGTCCCAGCTGCGGCCAAACCACATCCCGGCCATCGCAATGACCCAGACCACCACGGTATGCGACAGGGTAGCCGCCAACCCGAGCAGCACCGCCTGCTTCAGGGTGCCGCGGATCGCCACGATAAACGCCGCCATCATGGTTTTAGAATGGCCTGGCTCCAGGCCGTGCAGCGCCCCCAGCAGAATGGCACCGGGGATAAAGAACCAGGCATTGCCCTGTTGTAAGAGTGTGGTGAAGTCGTTCATCGCGGAAGATCCTTGTGAAAAGTGAAATGACTATACTCCCACCCAGTACTTTAATACTACCCCCTAGTATAAAAATACGCAGTCAGGGCCGTGCGTGGTATGCTTGCGCAGGAGTTAAGAACAGGATCCCGGCCATGTCACATACCGTTCGTCACAAGAAGATGTTATTGACGCGTCTGAAGAAAATTCAGGGGCAAAGCGTTGCGCTTGAGAAAATGCTCAACCGTGAGCACGAGTGCGCGGAGGTGTTACAGCAGCTGGCGGCGATTCGCGGCGCGGTAAACGGCATGATGCTGCAGGTGATTCAGGGGCATCTGACCGATCACGTGGTCAAAGAGCCCGAAGAGGTGCAGCGTGAAGCTGACCTCGAGGTGGTGATGCAGGTGATCAAATCCTATCTTAAGTAGCGTGCGCCCGCAGGTTGCTTTCCGCCCAGAGAATAAATTCCTCTTTCGGTAGGGCCTTGCTGTAAAGCCAGCCCTGCCCAAACTGCACGCCGTGCTCGCGCAGCCACTTCTCCTGGCAGGTGTTCTCAATCCCTTCCGCCACCACGTTAAGTTGTAAGGTTTTCGCCATCTCAATGATGTACGGCGTGACCTGGGCGTATTCGAGCGCCTCAACGAAGGATTTATCGAGTTTTAAGGTATCGACTTCAAGGTCCTGCAAATAGCGCAGGCTGGAGTAGCCGGTGCCAAAGTCGTCGATATAGATGGCGTGCCCGGCCTTGCGGTAGGCGGTTATCGCCGGGAGCGTCGTTTTGGGGTCGGCAAAGCCGCGCTCGGTGAGCTCAAGGGCAATTTGTTGCGGTTGGACATTCCAGACTCGCATCTGCTGATGTAGCAGCGTTTGCAAGACGACCGAGTGGAAATCGGCGACGGAGAGGCTGATGGAGACGTGCTGGTCGGGGTGCAGACTCAGCCATTTACCGAGGTCGCGGAACACTGACTTCGCGACGTTTTCCGTCAGATTGGTGATGATCCCGGTTTCTTCGGCAAGAGGGATAAAAATTTCCGGTGACAAATAGGTGCCGTCCGGTTGTTTCCAGCGCGCCAGTGCCTCACACCCAACCACTTTCCCCTCTTTTAGCGACACAATCGGTTGATAATAGACGGTGATGGCGGCATTGTTCAGTGCGTCGAGCATACGCTGACGTGGCGATTGCAGGCGGCGCAGCACCTGGACAATCAACCAGCTTGCCAGCAGGCTTATCAGTATACCAACCGGCAGCCACAGCATGAGCTGGTGGTGCAGGCGTTCTGACAGCGGCAGGGTGGAAGACCAGGTCATGATCGACAGCTGCAGGTCGGGAAACTCACGGACCGTATAAACGATATTGTTCTCGGTTAGCGTCTCCAGGTGCTGTAGCTGGATTTTCTGCCAGGCCTGCTGGTCCAGCGGCGCGCTGCTGGCGAGCACCCGGCTGTTGTGGGTGCTAATCAGCGCAACCTGGGTTTTGGAATTGCTAAACGGAATCACATCGATAAAAGAGACCGGGTCGATGATCACCATGTGGCGAGCGGAGGCAAAGGCTGCCATATAGCGGTGAATGCCGAGATCGTTTCGCTCGGTATACCAGGCGCGATAGCCCCCAGGCGTGATGCGGTCAGGTTGCGGGAAGGTAAACTGTGCGCCGCTGTTTTCAAGTGAAGAGCATTTAGCGGTTAGCCCGTCGAGGTACAGTACTTCCTGAATATAACGCCAGGAGTAAGAGAGGCGGCGCATTTCCTGCAAATGTTCGGGGCTACAGCCGGGGGCTTTCAGCTCATCCATCTGTTGCAGCGCCCCTTTGGCCTGGTCCATGACCTGCTCGGTACGCATAAGCACGCGCGAAGCATAGGTCTCCTGCTCATCGATAAACTGTCGATGCGCCTCGCGCTGGGCGAGCCAGATGCTCAGCAGAATAGGCAGGAGTATCGCCATAATCAGCACGCCGGTTATCAGACCGATCAGGTGTCGAGTTGTCACTGCCGGTCCTTTTCCGGGATCAAGTCGTGTAAGTATACCCGACATTTTCTACGCTTATTACGTGAAATCTCATGCCTTATCAGAATTAGCTCAAATTAGCGACGGTGCGCCAGCGCGCGAACTAATCTGTCGCCGCCCATCTGTACCCCCTGAACCATCAGCACCAGAATGAGCACGGTGCCCACCATGATTTGATCGTTAAAACGCTGATAGCCATAGCGAATTGCTAAATCGCCCAGCCCGCCGCCGCCAATAACGCCAGCCATGGAAGAGAAACCAATCAGCATGACAATGGTCAGCGTCGTGCCGGCCAGCAGTGCAGGCAGCGCTTCAGGCAACAGCGCTTTGCTCACCACGTGCCAGGCGTTGCCGCCCATCGACAGCACCGCTTCAATACGCCCGTAATCCACCTCATCCAGCGCGCTTTCGGTCAGCCGTGCAAAGAAGGGAAATGCCCCGATGGTAATGGGGACAATTGCCGCCGTGCTGCCAAGCGTAGTGCCGACCAGCAGACGGGTGAACGGGATAAGGGCAATCAGCAGTACGATGAACGGCAGCGAGCGGCCGGTGTTAATGATTGCGCCCAGCACCGCGTTCAGGCGCGGCATGGGGACAATGCCCTGACGCCGTGAGATAAACAGCAGTACGCCCAGCGGCAGCCCGATTAAGACGGTAAACAGCGTCGCGAATCCAACCATATAGAGGGTATCCAGCGTGCCGTCGACCAGCAGCGGCCATAAATCTTCCCAGCTCATGCGACTATGCATAGGTGTCTCCCATCAAGGCCGTGGCGAGCGAGAAAACGGCGTTCTTCATCGCCGTCGCCCAGCAAAATTTCCCGTAGACGTGACCAGGGTGAGGCCAGCAGGTCGGCGATTTTCCCGCTTTCCTGTAATTCTCCACCTTCCAGCAGCGCTGCGTGATCGCACAGATTTTTGACCACTTCAAGCTGATGGGTGATCAGCACGATAGTGAGCCCAAGCTGGCGGTTTATCGTCTCCAGCAGCGCCAGCACGCTGGCGGTGGTTTCGGCGTCCAGCGCGCTGGTGGCTTCATCGCACAGCAACACGTCGGGCTCTGCCGCCAGCGCGCGGGCAATACCCACGCGCTGCTTTTGTCCGCCGGAAAGCTGCGAAGGGAAGGCGTTGGCTTTATCGCCAAGCCCTACCAGCGCGAGCAGTTCCGTCACGCGCTGCTGGCGCTGCGCCTTTGGCATACCGGCGATTTCCAGCGGTACGGCGACGTTGTCGGCAACGCTTCTGGCGTGTAGCAGATTGAAGTGCTGAAAAATCATGCCGGTGCGCAGACGATGGGCGCGAAGCCGCGCTTTATCGTACTGCACGATATTTTCCCCGTTGAACAGAATGCGGCCCGCGCTGGGCCGCTCCAGTAGGTTCAAACAACGAATCAGGGTGCTTTTACCCGCGCCGCTCCGTCCAAGAATGCCGTAAATGGCCCCCTTGGGGACGGTAAACGAAACGTCGTTGAGTGCCGGGTGGCCGCTTCCGGCATACTGCTTGCTCAGCCCTTCAATGACGATCATGACTGCGGTGCGCTAACCGGGATCACCGAGCCGTTGTAGTGCTGGCGAATAAACTCGGCCACCTGCGGTGAAGTCAGATCTTTGGCGAGCTGTTTGATACGCGGATCGTTTGCCAGCTGCGGAGTGGTGACCAGAATATTGGCGTAGGGGTTATGTGTGGCACTCTCCAGCCCCAGCGAGTCTTTGGCCGGGTTCAGCCCCGCTTCCAGCGCGTAGTTGCCGTTGATCACCGCCAGGTCGACGTCGTCCAGCGAACGCGGGATCTGCGGCGATTCCACCTCAAGGATCTTCAGCTTATGCGGGTTTTCCACAATGTCTTTCGGTGTCGCGAGAGTGGTTGCCGGGTCGGTAAATTTCGCATCGAGCTTAATCAACCCTTTGCTTTGCAACAGGAACAGCGCGCGGCTCAGGTTGGTGGTGTTATTCGGGACCGCGACGGTTGCGCCTTCTGGCAGCGATTGCAGATCTTTATGTTTGTGCGAATAGATCCCCAGCGGTTCGATGTGCACCGTGGCGGCAACGGCAAACGTTTTGCCCAGCGCTTTTTCCTGATCTTTCAGATACGGCACGTGCTGGAAGTAGTTGGCATCCACGTCGCCGTTGGCCAGCAGTTCGTTGGCGTTAACGCCGCTGGTCAGTTCGACAATTTTCAGATCCAGTTTCGGGTCCTGCTTTTTAATAAAGTTGAGGATCTCCGCGTGCGGCACCGGGTCAGCGGCGATACGCAGCGGCGCGGCGGATGCGCTCCAGGCCAGAGAAAGAGACAGTGCTACCCCTGCCAGTTTGAATGCGGCATGTTTCATGGTGTGTTCCTTATTTTAATGGTTATCAGGAAATCAGCTGTTCACTGCGTGCGCGCAGTACGTCACGGTAATAGCGCTCCGCCACGTCCGGGTGGGAGCGCAGGCGGCCTTTCAGGTAGTTCCAACCCACATCTCGCAGCAGCGGATTCTGCGGATCGCTTTGTGGGCCGTTGGCTTCTCGTGCCAGCGGTTCGGGCAGGGAATAAACCGGCACCACGGCGTCCAGCTGCGCCCCTAAGAAGAAGGCGATGGAGAGGCGCTGCTGGTTCGCGGGCGGTGAGATCACGCGGTGAACGGTGGCGCGCAGATAGCCGTTAGTTGCCAGTTCCAGCAGTTCACCGATGTTCACCACAAAGCTGCCTGGCAGTGGTTTGGCGTCAATCCAGTGGCCGTCGCTGACTTCTACCTGTAGCCCTTTCTGCTCATCTTGCAGCAGGAAACTCAGGAAGCCGGAATCTTTATGCGCACCAACGCCCTGGGTGCTGCTTTGCGTCTCCTGCTGGCCGGGATAACGGATCAGCTTGATATGTTCGTTGGGCTTCTCACCGTACAGGGTGTCAAACGCCTCGGGGGGCAATTCGAGCGCCTCAGCAAAGGCGCGCAGCAGCGTCATCGCCATCTCGGTCATCGCCCGTTGCCATTGCAACAGCACCGGACGCAGGGTGGGAAGCGCCTCAGGCCAGAGATTGGGCCCCTGAAGCTGAAGCCAGCGCGGGTCGTGCTCGCGCAGTGAGACGGCCTGACGTTCGGCACCGATATCAAACTGTTCCCGCCAGTCCGGCTGGCCGCGCGTTAGCTCTGCCGCGCTGCGGTTGTAGCCGCGAAAGTGCGGAGAATGAATCATCGCCACCTGCTGTTTTTGTTCGTCGGACAGGGCGAAAAAGCGGCGCGATTCCGACTGCAGCGACTGCTGCAAGGCATCGTTGATACCGTGATCGGTGAGATAGAAAAAGCCGACGTCGCGGGCGGCGTGGCGAAGTTGCAGCAGAAACTCAGCGCGCTCAGACGTCTGGTGGTAGTGCGCCAGGCTGAGGATGGGCAGGGTGGTCAGACTCATTGAATACTCCGTTTTGCAGATAAATGCCGTAATGTTCAGGTGGTGCAAATGCGGGATGACAACAACAGCGCTGCATGGGATATCTCCGTCGGGTTGATAACAACAGACTGCCTGATGGCGGAGGGGTCGACCAATAACGTTATTTTCTAATTTATGACGAAGTGGGGGTCTGAGCTTTTGCGAAAATTAGCTAAAGCGCACGGCGTAAGGCCGTGCGTGGAAGGCGGGGATTAATGCTGATTAGGCGCGGCAATATCGGCGCTGATGCGCAGGCCATCTTCATCGAAGACCATGCAGTGCTGGTTATCGAAGGCGAGGTCAATTTGCTGCCACGGGCGGAAGTGGACATCGCCCGGCAGCAGGATTTTGACGTTGTCGTGGCCGTAGCATTGTCCGAACAGATAGGTGTTGTTGCCAAGGCGCTCAACCACTTCACAGTTAAAGGCCAGTACCGTCCCGCGGCTGGTGTCGGTTGAGAGATGCTCCGGGCGAATGCCCAGCGTGACGGTGGCACCTGGCGTGAGCGGGGCGGTCTCTATCGCCAGCGTCAGCGTATGCTGTTGGGCGAGGTTTACGGTCAGCGAGCCTGGCTGCCAGTCGGCAACGGTAGCGGGCAGGAAGTTCATCTTCGGTGAGCCGATAAACCCGGCGACGAACTTGTTGATCGGGTTGTAGTAAAGGTCCATCGGTGAGCCCATCTGCTCGACCTTGCCGTAGTTCATCACCACGATTTTATCGGCCAGCGTCATCGCTTCGACCTGATCGTGGGTGACATAAACCATGGTGGTTTTCAGCTCCTGGTGCAGGCGCGCAATGTGCAGACGCATGTCCACGCGCAGTTCGGCATCGAGGTTTGACAGCGGTTCATCAAACATAAAGACGCGTGGGTTACGCACGATGGCACGACCAATAGCCACTCGCTGGCGCTGGCCGCCGGAAAGTTGCTTAGGTTTGCGGTCCAACAGGTGCGAAAGCTGCAGCGTTTTGGCGACCATTTCAACCTGACGACGAATATCGTCTTTCGGTACTTTGTTCACCTTCAGACCATAGCCCATGTTCTCGGCAACGGTCATGTGTGGGTAGAGCGCGTAAGACTGGAACACCATCGCCACGCCGCGATGGGACGGCGCGACATCGTTCATAACTTCGTCGCCAATCAGCACTTCGCCGTCGCTGACCTCCTCCAGCCCGGCAATCATGCGCAGCAGCGTTGATTTACCGCAGCCGGACGGGCCGACAAATACGGCAAATTCGCCGTCTTCAATATCGAGATTGACATTATGCAGCGTGACGGTGCTGCCAAAGCGTTTCGTGACATTCCTCAGTCGGATATTAGACATCGACGTTCCCCGAAGTTATTAACCTTGCCTGCCGTTGGATGAGGGCCGCTGAATGTCATTTGTGTACTACGTATGACAATTTAGCTAAACGGTGCTCAACAGCGTGAAAATCATGGCACGACTATAACTTCGGCTATTTACGCGCCCTATATCGATGTTTCATTTCTGCAATCACGATCACACAACTCGCAGTTGTCAGTGGTTTTATCATCACTCAAAGCGTAGCGTATAACAAATCACAGGCAGACGAGTAACTCGGTGCTAAACAAGCATTATAAGCGTCACAGTGTGCTGTACCCTGTAGTTTAAAACGATAAATTGTTACACCTTCACATGAGGTTGATAATGAAAAAGAACACCATTGCCGCACTAATCCTTACCACTCTGGCCGCGGGGCAGTTGATTAGCCTGCAGGCTCATGCGGCTACGCAGCTTAACGTCTGGGAAGACATAAAGAAATCCGCCGGAATTAAGGATGCCATCGCTGATTTCGAAAAACAGTATGACGTTAAGGTCAACGTGCAGGAGATGCCCTACGCGCAGCAGCTAGAAAAACTGCGCCTTGATGGCCCGGCAGGGATTGGCCCAGATGTGCTGGTTATTCCCAACGATCAGCTCGGTGGCGCGGTGGTTCAGGGGCTGCTGTCGCCGCTGAAGCTTGACCAGAAGCAGATTGATGAGTTTACCCCCGCGTCGATTAACGCTTTTCGTATGGATAACGCTCTGTATGGCGTGCCGAAAGCGGTCGAAACGCTGGTGCTGATTTACAACAAAGATTTAATCGACAAGCCGCTGGCAAGCCTCCCGGAATGGTACGACTACTCGAAGAAACAGCGTGCGCAAAACAAATACGGCCTGCTCGCCAAGTTCGACCAGATTTACTACAGCTGGGGCGCGATTGGCCCGATGGGCGGCTATATCTTTGGCGATAACGGCAAAGGCGGCTACAACGCGCAGGATGTCGGTCTGAACAAGCCTGGTGCCGTTGAAGCGGTCACTTACCTGAAAAAATTCTATGCCGACGGCGTGTTCCCAGCGGGGATTATTGGCGACAACGGCCTGAACGCCATCGATTCGCTGTTCACTGAGAAGAAAGCGGCGGCGGTTATCAACGGGCCGTGGGCTTTCCAGCCGTATGAAGCTGCGGGCATCAACTATGGTGTGGCACCGCTGCCAAACCTGCCGGACGGTAAACCGATGAGCTCCTTCCTTGGCGTGAAGGGCTACGTGGTGTCGACCTGGAGTAAAGATAAGGAGATGGCGCAGAAGTTCATTTCGTTTATCAACCAGCCGCAGTACGTGAAAACACGCTATATCGCAACGCGTGAGATCCCGCCGCAGAAGGCGATGATTGACGATCCGATTATCAAGAATGATGAGAAAGCCAGCGCCGTTGCGGTGCAGGCGGCGCGCGCTACGGCAATGCCGGGTATTCCGGAAATGGGTGAAGTGTGGGGGCCGGCTAACGCGGCGCTCGAGCTGAGCCTCACTGGTAAGCAAGAGCCGAAAGCGGCGCTCGATAACGCCGAAAGACAGGTCAAGATGCAGATCGAAGCCATGCAGGCGAGTAACCAGTAAGCACTGACGTCACGGACGGGAGGGGGACCTCCCGTTTTCAGAAGGAGCCGTGTGTGATTATCAATCCCAGCGAAAATTTAAACAGAGCACAGGGGGCCGGACGCCATGCGTGGTGCGGCCTGCTGTTGGCCATTGTGCCTGGCTTTGGCCAGTTCTATCACCGCCAGTGGCTGAAGGGACTTATCTTCCTGGTGCTGCTCAGCAGCTTTATGGGCGTGTTTTATGACTTCCTGCGCGAAGGGCTGTGGGGGCTATACACGCTGGGAGAAGAGGTCCCGCGCGATAACTCTATTTTCCTGTTAGCGGAAGGGATTATCAGCGTGCTGATTGTCGCCTTTGGCGCTACCGTTTATTACCTTTCCCTTCGCGATGCGTGGGTGAACGGTAAGAAGCGTGATGACGGCCAGCAACTGAACAGCGTGCGCAAGCAGTACCAGATGCTGCTGAGCGATGGCTTCCCCTATTTAATGATCACCCCAGGCTTCATCCTGCTGGTGTTCGTGGTGATTTTCCCAATCCTGTTTGGTTTCGCCATCGCTTTCACCAACTACAACCTTTACCACACGCCGCCTGCGAAGCTGGTGGATTGGGTAGGGCTTAAGAACTTCGTTAATATTTTCACGCTGTCCATCTGGCGCTCGACCTTCTTCGACGTGCTGCAGTGGACGGTGGTCTGGACGCTGCTGGCCACCACGCTGCAATGTACCGTAGGCGTACTGTTGGCAATTCTGGTCAACCAGAAGGATCTGCGCTTTAAGCCGCTTATCCGTACCATCTTTATTCTGCCGTGGGCGGTGCCGGGCTTTGTCACCATTCTGGTGTTCGCCGGGATGTTTAACGACTCTTTCGGCGTGATTAACAACGCGATTCTGTCGTTCTTCGGCATCAGCCCAAAAGCGTGGATGACCGACCCGTTCTGGACCAAGACTGCGCTGATTATGATGCAGACCTGGCTTGGCTTCCCGTTTGTGTTCGCGATGACCACTGGGGTATTGCAGGCGATTCCTGACGATCTCTACGAGGCGGCGACGATGGACGGCGCCAGCACTACCACCAAACTGCGGACGATCACGCTGCCGCTGGTGCTCTACTCGATTGCGCCAATCATCATCACGCAATACACCTTCAACTTTAACAACTTCAACATCATCTACCTGTTTAACAACGGTGGGCCGGCGGTGGCCGGGTCGAACGCAGGCGGTACGGATATTCTGGTGTCGTGGATCTATAAGCTGACCATGTCCTCTTCCCAGTATGCCATTGCGGCAACCATTACCATCCTGCTGTCGATTTTTGTCGTCGGTCTGGCGTTGTGGCAGTTCCGCGCCACGAAATCCTTCAAAAATGACGACATGGCGTAAGGGAATCACATGGCTAAATCACAAAGTATTAAACGTGAAAAATGGGTGCGACTGTCGCTCTCCTGGCTGGTTATCGTGCTGGTTTCCACCATCATTATTTACCCGCTGATCTGGACTATTGGCGCGTCGCTCAACGCCGGGAACAGCCTGTTGAGCACCTCTATTATTCCGGAGAACCTGTCGTTCCAGCACTACGCCGACCTGTTTAACGGCCAGGTGAACTACATGACCTGGTACTGGAACTCGATGAAAATCAGTTTCCTGACCATGGTGCTGACGCTAATTAGCGTCAGCTTCACCGCCTATGCGTTCTCGCGCTTTCGCTTTAAAGGGCGACAGAACGGGCTAATGCTGTTTTTACTGCTGCAGATGATCCCGCAGTTCTCCGCGCTGATTGCCATTTTCGTGCTCTCTCAGCTGCTGGGGCTGATTAACAGCCACTTCGCGCTGGTGCTGATCTACGTGGCGGGGATGATCCCGATGAATACCTATCTGATGAAGGGCTATCTCGATGCGATCCCCAAAGATCTTGATGAGTCCGCGCGTATGGACGGAGCGAGCAACTTCCGCATTTTCATCGAGATAATCATGCCGCTGTCGAAGCCGATTGTGGCGGTGGTGGCGCTGTTCTCCTTCACCGGCCCGCTGGGGGATTTCATTCTCTCCAGCACCATCCTGCGTACGCCGGATAAATACACGCTGCCTATCGGGTTGTACAACCTGGTGGCGCAAAAAATGGGCGCCAGTTACACCACCTACGCGGCAGGAGCCGTATTGATTGCCGTACCGGTGGCGATTCTCTATCTGGCATTACAGAAATACTTCGTGTCCGGCCTGACCTCCGGCAGCACCA
The DNA here is from genome assembly GCF_902485085.1 of uncultured Kluyvera sp. Taxonomy (NCBI): domain Bacteria; kingdom Pseudomonadati; phylum Pseudomonadota; class Gammaproteobacteria; order Enterobacterales; family Enterobacteriaceae; genus Kluyvera; species uncultured Kluyvera sp. Next base: position 23,401 of record NZ_CABTJS010000123.1, on the reverse strand, counting down.
AAGGATAACCACATGAAAAGATTTGCACCCGCTCTGCTTGCTGTTTGTCTCTCCTGTAGTTTTTCCGCCTCTTCACTGGCGGCCGAGACGCTGCAAACAAAGCCGTTTAACGCCATGCCGGCGGACTTTATTAAAGGCGCGGATATTTCGACCCTGCTGGATGCCGAGAAGCACGGCGCCCGTTTCTACAACGAACAAAATCAGCCGCAGGACGCGCTGGCCATTCTTAAAGCCAACGGCGTGAACTACGTTCGTCTGCGCCTGTGGGTTGACCCGAAAGATGCCGACGGCAAAGCGTACGGCGGCGGCGATAACGATCTCGCCAGTACGCTGGCGCTGGCGAAGCGAGCAAAAGCGCAGGGTATGAAGCTGCTGCTGGACTTCCACTACAGCGATTTCTGGACTGATCCGGGCAAGCAGTACAAACCCAAAGCCTGGGAAAAGATGGACTACCCACAGCTGAAAACCGAGATTCATGACTATACCCGTGACACCATCGCTCGCTTCAAGCAAGAGGGCGTGCTGCCGGACATGGTGCAGATTGGCAACGAAATTAACGGCGGCATTCTCTGGCCTGAAGGCAAAAGCTGGGGGCAGGGCGGCGGCGAGTTTGACCGTTTAGCAGGCCTGTTGAACGCAGCGATTTCCGGGCTGAAAGAGAATCTGAAGGGCGGCGAGCAGGTCAAAATCATGCTCCACCTGGCTGAAGGCACTAAAAACGACACTTTCCGCTGGTGGTTTGATGAGATCAGCAAGCGCAACGTGCCGTATGACGTGATTGGTCTGTCGATGTATACCTACTGGAACGGCCCTATTAGCGCGCTGAAGGCCAACATGGATGACATCAGCAAACGCTACAACAAAGATGTCATCGTGGTCGAAGCCGCCTATGGCTACACCCTGGAGAACTGCGATAACGCAGAAAACAGCTTCCAGGCGAAAGAGGAGAAAGACGGCGGTTATCCGGGCACGGTTCAGGGGCAATATAACTATATTCATGACTTAATGCAGGCCGTTATTGATGTTCCCAATCATCGAGGCAAAGGCATTTTCTATTGGGAGCCAACCTGGATTGCCGTTACGGGAAATACCTGGGCTACGAAAGCGGGCATGAAATATATCCATGATGAATGGAAAGAAGGTAATGCACGCGAAAACCAGGCGCTATTTGACTGCAAAGGGAAAGTCTTGCCGTCGGTAAAAGTATTTAATTAATTTGAACACTCTTTTTCAGGATTTTATTATGCAAAAATTTCCGCCTTTGAGCCCGAAGGTTAATGCGCTATTGCATGGCGCAGATTATAACCCGGAGCAGTGGGAGAATTATCCCGGTATTATCGACCAGGATATTATGATGATGAAGCAGGCAAACTGTAATGTCATGTCGGTGGGGATATTTAGCTGGGCCAAACTTGAGCCGCAAGAGGGCGTATTTGATTTCGCCTGGCTGGATAATGTTATTGATAAACTCTATGCCGCCGGGATACACGTCTTTTTAGCCACGCCAAGCGGCGCGCGCCCGGCATGGATGTCAAAAGCCTACCCAGAAGTGCTGCGCGTGGGGCGCGATCGCGTTCCGGCGCTGCACGGCGGTCGTCATAATCACTGTATGACCTCGCCGGTTTACCGTGAAAAAACGCTGAAAATTAACACGCTGCTGGCGGAACGCTATTCCCAGCATCCGGCGGTGCTGGGCTGGCATATTTCCAATGAATACGGCGGTGAGTGCCACTGCCCGCGCTGTCAGGTGAAGTTCCGCGATTGGCTGAAGGCGCGGTACGAGACGCTCGATAATCTGAACCACGCCTGGTGGAGCACTTTCTGGAGCCATACCTATACCGACTGGGAGCAGATTGAGTCGCCGTCGCCGCAGGGCGAAGTGTCTATTCATGGCCTGAACCTCGACTGGCGACGTTTTAATACTGCGCAGGTGACGGAATTTTGTCATCATGAAATTGCGCCATTGAAGGCGGCGAACCCGGATCTGCCGGTAACCACCAACTTTATGGAGTATTTCTACGATTACGATTATTCGCAGCTCGCCGAGCCGCTGGATTTTATCTCCTGGGATAGCTATCCGATGTGGCATCGCGATAAAGACGAGACCACGCTCGCCTGCTATACCGCGATGTACCACGACATGATGCGTACGCTGAAGGGCGGCAAACCGTTCGTGCTGATGGAGTCCACGCCGAGCGTGACCAACTGGCAGCCGACTAGCAAGCTGAAAAAACCGGGTATGCACATCCTCTCTTCGCTACAGGCTGTAGCCCATGGCGCGGATTCAGTGCAGTATTTCCAGTGGCGTAAGAGCCGTGGTTCGGTGGAGAAATTCCACGGCGCGATTATCGACCACGTCGGCCATCTTGATACCCGCGTTGGCCGCGAAGTCACTCAGCTTGGCAATATCTTAAGCCAGCTACCGGACGTGGTCGGCTGTCGCACCGATGCGAAGGTCGCCATCATCTTTGACCAGCAGAACCGTTGGGCGATGGACGACGCGCAGGGGCCACGCAACAAAGGTATGGAGTATGAACAGACGGTGAACGAACACTATCGTCCGTTCTGGGAGCAAGGGGTTGCCGTAGACGTGATTGACGCCGACGGCGATCTCAGCGCCTATCAGCTGGTGATTGCGCCAATGCTGTATATGGTGCGCGACGGTTTTGCTGAGCGAGCCGAAGCCTTTGTTGCTAACGGCGGTCATCTGGTCACTACCTACTGGACGGGGATCGTCAATGAAAGCGACCTTTGCCATCTTGGCGGTTTCCCTGGCCCGCTGCGCAAACTGCTAGGTATTTGGGCAGAAGAGATCGATTGCCTGGACGACGGCGAACGTAATCAGGTTCAGGGGCTGGCGGGGAACATGGTTGGCCTACAGGGGCCGTACCAGGTACGCCACCTGTGCGAGTTGATTCATCCTGAAACGGCGCAGACGCTGGCAGCGTATCGCGATGATTTTTATGCGGGTCGCCCGGCCGTGACCGTCAATAGCGTCGGTAAGGGCAAGGCGTGGCATATTGCTTCGCGTAACGATCTGGCGTTCCAGCGTGATTTCTTCGCCTCGTTGATGGATGAACTGGCGCTGCCTCGAGCGGTTGCAAGCAGCTTCCCGCCGGGCGTGGTGGCAACCGCGCGTACCGATGGCGAAAGTACCTTTGTCTTTGTGCAGAACTTTACCGCGCAGACGCAGACGGTCACCTTGCCTGATGGCTATGAGCACGCCGCTACCGGCGCTGATGCCAGCGGTCAACAGGTACTGCAACCCTGGGACTGTCGTATCGTTCGCCGTACAGCATAATCCGCCGCAATCCCAAGCCTGCTCATCCGAGCAGGCTTTTTTACCTCTGTAGATAATCAAGGAGCGTCGATGATGGTCAGCCTTAAATCCTTCCTGCACTACTTCTCCCAGCCTAAACCGTCGGTGCCATTAAGCGCCAATGAGCAACAGCAAATTCAGCGTCTGATTAGCGCGTTTGGCGGTCAGAATAATATTGAAAATGTTGATGCCTGTATTACGCGACTGCGCGTCACGGTCAAAGATCTGTCCGTCGTAGATTCTCAGGCGTTGCAGAATGAAGGTGCGCTGGGGGTTATTATTCTGGGGCAGCAGGTTCACGCTATATTTGGCAAGCAATCTGATGCATTGCGTCAGTTATTAGATGAACACTTTGCTGGCAATAAATAAATCGTTTTATATTGTTTGTTGAGACAACCGGCGTGCCGGCCTACAAATGATGGTATTAAGACCCTGATTTAATATCGGGGTTTTTTATTATCTGTACGATAAAAAAAAGGATAACCTAATAATAGCGTTATCCCCAAGGCCAGATGATAGAAACAATAATGGAGTGGCAAATATAAAATTGGCGCAAATAAAAAAAGATAGAATTAGGGCAAAACAATGACTCAGTCAGGTTAACGCATTACCACCAGGCTTCCACCTGGACGCCGAAGTTCCAGGTATCGCTGGCGGTGCCGTCGTTAAAGGCATTGCCCTGCTCGGAATCATTCAGGTAAGAGGCAAAGACGCGCAGTTCCGGACGAGACATAAAGTCAGGGCCATCTGCCAGGCCTAACGCGATAGTGTATTTCTCACCGCTCTGCTTATAGTGGCTGCCGTTGGTGTAGGAGTCTTTCTGGTAGAAGCCACCCACTTCGCCGATTAAACGCACATATTCGGTGAACTGATATTGTGCGCGGCCAACCAGCGAGACCAGACGCGATTTATCGGTGTACTCGGTGGTGTTATCCGCCGAACCGTAGGTCAGCACGTGGTTGAGAGAGAACTTGTCGGTAATTGGAATCAGACCGGTGTTGATAACACGGTAGCCGGTGGCATCGTTGACGTAGTTCCACATGTCGTACCAACCACCGCCCTGAGAGACCATGTTCTGTGCCAGACCTTTGTTGGCATACTGCAGCACCAGCTTGTTATAGCCGCCAAACATATCCTGGCTAATTTCGCCGGTCAGCATCACGCCGTTATCGGCATCATACAGGCCGCCATAATCTTTCTGTTTGTCGGTTGGGTTCGGCATGGCGTAGTCGATACCGAATTCGGTCCAGGCGCCGCTCCACGGTTTCCAGCCCGCATAGCGAAGGTCAATGTAGTTGATGTTGACGTCGTTATCGCCGTCAACGCGATAGTCGACATCGTTGGCATCGCCGCGGATCCAGGCCAGTGACACTGCGCCTGGGCCAACGGTGTAGTTTTCGATCCCGGCACCGGAGCCGGAAATATTCCAGTATTTGGTATCGATGATGTGCAGGTCGTGGCGCTGGTAATAGCGTTTCCCGCCCCAGATAACCGCATTCGGATCGCCCGGGACAAGCCCTTTAATCTGCAGGTTTAACTGACGCAAACCAAACTGCGCGTCATCGCCAAAGGTAGTTTCGTTATCGTTTGAACCGTCGGAGACCATGCTGACCATTGAGTCCAGATAGAAACTGACATCGTTTTTCTTATACACCTCAGAGCCTAATTCAAGCTCACCATAGGTGTCGGCTTCGTTTCCCAGACGGCCGAGTTTGTTCTTTTGCCATTCTTGCATTCCGCCATCGCTAGAAACCCCTACGCCGGAGCGGAGGTAGCCATGGAAATCAATAGGAACTGACGTTGCCGCCAGCAGAGAAGATGAAGTCAGCGCAGTAGCCAATGCAATTGAAAGCGTGCGTAGGGTTGTTTTCATTATTATCCTCGTTTTGTTTTGTAGTACGTTCACATAACGTGTGTAATAAAATGCCTAAATGTAAAAACTGGCAAACATTTGATCGCTGATGTGTGATTAACTGCAAATAAATTAGCCATTTTTGGTTCGATGTGTAAGACGCTTCTTATTGTATGGCTATGTGAGCGTATGTCTTTTTTATGTTATCGTATGCCATAAATCAGGTCGGTAGACGTTTTTTGGGATGACCCCTGTTACAATCTAGCGATAACAACATAAGGAACCGGACGATGAAGTCTAAAAGCGCAACTTTGGAAGACGTTGCTCGCCATGCGGGTGTCTCCTACCAGACTGTGTCCAGGGTACTCAATAAATCTGCCAATGTATCCGAAGCCACACGCCACAAGGTGGAGAAATCCATCGAGGTACTCCGCTATGTCCCAAACCGACTTGCCCAGCAGCTGGTGGGCAAGACCAGTCATACCATTGGACTGGTGACCACTTCACTGGCGCTGCATGCGCCTTCTCAGGTTGCGGCAGCGGTGAAACGCTACGCAAATGTGGAGGGGTATCAGGTACTGATTTCGATGATTGATGAGAGCGTCAATCATAGTATTCAGGATTCGATCAACGAACTGAAATCACAGCTGGTGAGTAAAGTGATTATCAACGTGCCATTAGAGACCGAAATGGCGCAGAAAATCGCAGATGATAACGATGATATCGTCTGTCTTTTCCTCGACGTTGATCCCTACAGTTCGGTGTATAACGTTTCGTTCAACCCGGCAGATGGCACGCGTGCTAGCGTGAAATATCTGTATGAGTCGGGTCATCGGGAGATGGCGATTCTGGCCGGGCCGGTGAGTTCTGTCTCTGCTAACCTGCGCTTGAGAAGCTGGCTGGATACGCTCAACAGCTATGGCCTGAAGCCGGTGACCGTGCTGCACGGTAACTGGGATGCGCAAAGCGGCTACGCCTGCGCGCTGCAAATGCTGCGCGAAACCCCGGATTTCTCGGCGGTGCTGGTGGGGAACGATCAAATGGCGTTAGGGGTGCTGAGCGCATTTCATCAGCATCAGGTGGCGATCCCCGGCGAAAAGTCGGTGATTGGTTACGATGACACCTATGAAAGCTCGTTTTTCTATCCGGCGCTGACCACCGTGTCGCTTGACCTCGACCTGCAAGGCAAAGAGGCGGTACGCCGTATTCTTGAAAGCGACGATAACGCTTCGTCACGGACTTCATCCATCCTCCCGGCCCGCCTTGTCGTGCGTCACTCTACCGGTGCGAAGGTGGAGCAGGGCAAAGATATGCAGGCGATTGCCGAGCAGCTGCGCGCCATCGCGCATCAGCTCAGCCGCTAACCTCTCTTGCCGAAGTGCGGTCTGCACTTCGGCTATCCCCATTTAAAATGTAGGGTTGCAAAGCGCTTTTTGACGGCGTATCGTAATTGTTATGTTATAACATATGATATCGAGGGCCAGATGAAAGCCAATATCCATCCTCATTACCGCACCGTGGTGTTTCATGACACCAGCGCCAACGAGTACTTCAAAGTGGGCTCGACCATTAAAACCGACCGGGAAATTGAGCTGGAAGGTGTGACATATCCGTATGTCACGATTGATGTGTCGTCCAAATCGCACCCGTACTACACCGGGAAGCAGAGAACGGCCTCCACCGAGGGCAGCGTAGCGCGCTTCAGCCAACGTTTTGGTCGCTTTATTGATGTGAAACGAGGTTCATAATGCAGGTACTTAACTCATTGCGCAGCGCCAAACAGCGCCACCCGGATTGCCAGATCGTGAAACGCAAAGGGCGACTGTACGTTATCTGCAAGTCAAACCCTCGCTTTAAGGCCGTTCAGGGGCGCAAGAAGCGCCGTTAAGCGGACAACTCTCGCAGTGACTCCAGGGAGTGGAGTTGCTTGCCGTCGGCACTAAAATTGTCGGCGGCAAGCCATTTCTGAAATGCTCCATTCAAGGCTGGCCACTCGCCGTCGATAATCGAAAACCAGTCGGTATCGCGGTTATGGCCTTTAATCACCAGCGCCTGCCGAAAATGACCTTCAAACTGAAATCCTAAACGCAGTGCGGCCTTGCGGGAAGGTTCATTCAGACTGTTGCACTTCCATTCGTAGCGACGATAGCCCAGCGTTTCAAAGGCGTAGCGCATAAGCAACCACTGCGCTTCCGTAGAGGCGGGGGTTCTGCTTAACAGCGGTGAGAAGTGGACGTGGCCGACTTCCATGACCCCATGATTCGGGTCGATGCGCATCAGCGCCAGCGAGCCCACGGGTTGATTCGTTCGTTGGTCTATCACCGCAAAGTGCAGTGGATCCTGTAGCGCTTCGACGCTGGCGACCCACTGACGATACTCTTCAACCGAACTTTCTGGCTCGCGCAGCAACCACGTCCAGTTGCGGGTATCGGTTGCCTGCCGGTGCGCGGTAAACAGGGCATCGGCGTGCTGAAGGCTTAGCGGCTCAAGGCGGCAGTATTGCCCTTTCAGAACCACCCGCTCAGGATGTGGACGTGGCTGCCAATCCGGCAGGGCATCGCCGATTAACTGACCAAATTGATTCAGCTGACTCATAACCTCTCCTTAGGGAAAATAAACAATACGCTGAGCGTAGGGGTTTACTGGTTCCGTAAAAAGTGCCACCAAGTTATATTTTTATGGTACCACGAGGAGCTGAGATGAATATTCCCGACGATCCCTTTTTTACCCTGCTATCCCGCTCGCTTCAGATGCGCGGCAAAGAGACACTTCAACGTAGCCTGTATGCCGCGTTGCGAGAGGCCATTATGCAAGGACAGCTACAGGCGCAGAGCTGGCTTCCCGGGTCGCGGGTTATCGCTGAACGGCTGCAGATTTCTCGCAATACGGTGAACGCTGCTTTGGAACAGTTGGCGATGGAAGGGTATCTTCGCCGGGACCGCCAGGGTTCTCGAGTGGCGTCTTTACCGCAGTCAGTGAGTATTGATGGTGCCGTGCTGGAACGGGTAACGCTGCCATCACGCTTACAGCGACTACCGCAGATTTCGCCGCGCGATACGCCACCGCTGCTGTTCACGCCGGGAACGCCAGCCATTAACTATTTTCCATTACCGCTCTGGAGGCGGTTGCTCGACCGCGTCCTGCGTGAAGAGGGGAGTTCACTGCTGGGCTATGGTGATGCGGCAGGCGAGTGGCCGCTACGGGTCGCGATAGCCCGACATCTTGCGTTATCGCGCGGGATTGATTGCGACGCTCGGCAAATCGTCATCACCGAAGGGGCGCTGGAAGGGGTAAATCTGTGTACGCATTTGCTGAGTGAGCCAGGCCAGACTGCCTGGGTCGAGGACCCGGGTTATTTTGGCGCTAAAAGCGCCTTTCTGGCCGCAGGGCTTCAGGTAGAAGCCGTTTCGGTCGACGGTGAAGGGATGCAAATCCCGCCGGACTTAACGCCGCCGACGATGATTTTTACCTCACCTTCGCATCAGTATCCTACCGGCAGCGTACTCAGTGCCACGAGACGACTGGCGCTGCTGGACTATGCTCGTCAGCAGGGGGCCTGGATAGTCGAAGATGACTATGACAGTGAGTTTCGCTTTAGCGGCGAACCGATACCAGCGATGCGAGGTATGGTGGATAACGCCCCTGTGGTCTACCTGGGGACCTTCAGCAAGACGCTGTTTCCATCGTTACGCATTGGGTTTATGGTGCTGCCGTCGATGCTGGTTGAAGCCGCTCAGCCAGCTATACGTGCGCTATTACGCGGCGGACACCGTGCCGAGCAACAGGCGTTGGCCTGCTTTATTGAAGAGGGTCACTATGCTCGCCATCTGGCGGCAATGCGGCGACTTTACCGTAAGAGACAGGCGCAGTTACAGGAAGCGCTGGAGCAGGAACTGACCGTTCCCCATCAGTTGATGGCAGGAGAAGGGGGGCTGCATATGACGGTGGTGATTGAAGGGATTGATGACGTGGAGCTGGTGCGGCAAGCGCGTTTACACCAGATGGCACCCAGCGCGCTCAGTACGTTCTATCTTGACCGCCAGAAGGCGAAATCAGGACTGGTGCTGGGTTATGGTAATACGTCCGCATCGCAGTTTACGACGGCGGTACGGACGTTACAGCGTCTTATTGCGCCGCTTCGGCGCGAGTAAGGGTAAACACATCGTAAAACGACAGTTCGCCCTTGGTTGAAACCATTTTTTGCAGCTGGGCCTTGGCCTGGACATCCACGCGGGCAGAGTTCAGGATCCGCTCGATGAGCTGTTTTGGCACAAAGCGGGTGTTGTACCACTCGCCGTTGTAGCAGACGCGGAAATCGAGCACATCGATATCTTCATAGCGGTAGCGCGGATAAACATCGAAAAAGAAGAAGCCGTTCAGCAGCGCAAACAGCAGCCAGAGTAGCCAGACCGTATCAGCCAGGGTCTCAGAACGCATCATGACCACCAACGTGGCAAAGAACGCGGCGTACATGGCGATAAAGAGGCCGGGATGGTTACGGATAAAGCTGATGCTAAAGCGCGGTCGATTATCGCGCTTTTCAGTGGCGTTCAGTTCATCAATGGTTTGCGTGAGTAATCGCTGGATCTCTGACATCTTTTGCTCGGCAACGAGGGGCGGAATAGCCTATTGTATGTTGCGTCAATCAATACGAAAAGTAACAGATCGGTTGCAAAAAAGCATAACAGTCAGCGTCTGTTATCAGGCCAACATTTTGATGATTTTTGCAGGGTTGCCGCCAACAACGGCGTTTGCTGGAACATCTTTCACCACGACTGCGCCAGAAGCAATAACCACGTTATCACCAATGGTGACGCCAGGGTTAATGACCGCTCGCCCGCCAATCCATACGTTGTGACCAATAGTGACCGGTTTTCCGTACTCTATTACGCTGTTACGTTCTGTGGCATCAAGCGGATGGGTGGCGGTGTAGATATGCACGCCCGGGGCCAGCATGCAGTTGTCGCCGATATGAATAGGGCAGACATCAAGCATTACGCAGTCAAAATTAGCGTAGAAGTTGGCACCAAGATGAATATTGTAGCCGTAGTCGCAGCGGAATGTCGGTTCAATATAGGCATCGTGTGTTGTGCCCAATAGTTCGGCCAATAGCGCGTGACGTTCGGCTTTTTCATCCGGTTCGGTGTGGTTATACCGATGAATAAGTTGCCTGGCGCGCATTCGGTCTGCTTTAAGCGTATCGTCAGCCGGGCGATAAACATCACCGGCAATCATTTTGCGTTTTTCTTCACTCATGGGGCCTCCCTGTACTGGAAGCCATCACCATAGAAGGCGAATGATGTTTTGGGAACGTTCCCTTTTTATCGTTGTGACCACAATCACAGATATTGTTCAGATCGGAAAAAGTGGGTACGTGCCTGTAATGAATAAAGATTAACGGATGAACTTCCAGACGGTCGAAGGAATTTTGTCGTACAATTTATTCATGGTTAACTCGGCCAGACGATGATCGGCTGCTGAGTAAAATACCGCCAGTTCGTTATCGGACAATTCATATTTATTTTTTTCAATGACACGCTCCAGCGTATCAATTGACTGACAGCGTCTTAGGCGCATCAAATAATCAGTTTTAGTTAATGGTTTATCAGACATAATTCACCTAATGATTGTAATAATTTTAACAAGAGAGGCTAACAGGGTTAGCTCGGCTAGCGTTGACGAAACAGCGGAAAAGTTTGTTCCCTGACTTACGCCATTTTTGCAGGTCGCTGCTATTAATGCCGTAGTTACTGAACAACATAAAAGTATCATCCAGATATTCGTCGATCTGTGCAATCAATTTATTATCGTCGTCGTACTTAATTTTATAATTAAGTGCAAACGTTGCAATATGTTCAATCAGCTCATTAAGCTGCAGGTTAACCGCCGAGGTAGGGTCATTCACCCAGCCATGGTTGCTCTCTTCAAGCGTGACAAGACAGTCATGATACAGGGTTTCACAAAGAAACTTAAGCTGTGCGATATCGTGTCTTTTTGGTGAGTATTCGTCCATAACGCATCCCCTTATCGCAGTTCAAACAACGAGTAAAAAATACCGGTGCGGGATGGGTACTACTGAGTAACCTGAAACATGCACGTGTTCCTGATCTGCTGTAACTATAATCTACTCCGCGAAAGATTTCACCGAGCTATTACGAAAAATTACAATTAAGTCTCAAATGGTTAGTCTGTTTATAAACGACACCCATCCAGAAAGGCGTTAATGCCTTACCTTCTCATACTTTAGTTTGATAAAGAGAGCATTCAAAGAGTTAGACCACGACAACGTCGTTTCGTGCGTTTAATGGTCATAGGAATATTCTTAATTTGCTTCTGTTTTGGGCTTTTTTTGGGATTATTCGAAATTACTTAAAGATAAATCTCAATTAAATCGGAAATGTGAGGGTATTTAAATTTCGGTTGATAAAAGGTATCAATTGTTTTTGTGGTGATTAAAAAATAAACACCACGCAAAAGTGAATGGCGGGAATAAAAAAGGGCCGCAATTGCGGCCCTTTCGATAGCATAGCTTTAGTGATGCTCTACCTTATGGCTGTGCTCGACGTCTTCGCTTTTACGACTGAAACGACGACGTACAACCACGAAGAACACCGGTACGAAGAAGATGGCCAGAACGGTTGCTGTCACCATCCCGCCCATTACGCCGGTACCAACGGCGTTCTGTGCACCGGAGCCTGCACCAGAGCTGATAACCAGCGGCATAACGCCGAGGATAAACGCCAGTGAGGTCATCAGGATTGGACGCAGACGCATACGTACCGCCTCTAGCGTCGCTTCAATCAGCCCTTTGCCTTCTTTGTCCATCAGGTCTTTGGCGAATTCAACGATTAATATCGCGTTCTTCGCCGACAGGCCAATGGTGGTCAACAGGCCCACCTGGAAGTAAACGTCGTTCGTTAACCCGCGAAGTGTAGCGGCCAACAGCGCACCAACAACCCCCAGTGGAACCACCAGCATAACCGAGAACGGAATAGACCAGCTCTCGTACAGCGCTGCCAGACACAGGAAGACGACAATCAGCGAGATAGCGTACAGGGCAGGGGCCTGGTTACCGGACAGACGTTCCTGGTAGGACATACCCGTCCAGTCGTAGCCGATACCCGCAGGCAGTTTGCCCGCCAGTTCTTCCATCATGTTCATGGCTTCACCGGTACTCTTACCTTCCGCTGCCTGACCCAGGATTTCCATGGATGGCAGACCGTTGTAACGTTCCAGACGCGGTGAACCGTATTCCCAACGTGAGGTGGAGAATGCGGAGAACGGCACCATCTGACCATCACTACCGCGAACGTACCATTTGCCGATATCTTCCGGCAGCATACGGTATTTCGCTTCGGACATCAGGTACACCTTCTTCACACGACCGCGGTCAATGAAGTCGTTGACGTAGCTACCGCCCCAGGCCGTGCCGAGGGTGGTATTGATGTCGCTGATGGAAACACCTAACGCCTGAGCTTTTTCCTGGTCGATATCAATTTTGAACTGCGGCGTATCTTCCAGGCCGTTAGGACGCACGCCGGTCAGCACGTCAGGGTGCTGGGCAATCATCCCGAACAGCTGGTTACGCGCCTGGGTCAGTTTTTCATGTCCCAGACCTGCCTGGTCGATCAGCTGGAAGTCGAAGCCGGTAGCGGTACCCAGTTCTACGATAGCTGGCAGGTTAAAGGCGAACACCATCGCATCTTTAATCGTCGAGAAATAGCCCATCGCACGACCGGTAATCGCTTCAACTTTGTTTTCAGCGCCCGGACGTTCACTCCAGTCTTTCAACGACACGAAGGCGATACCGGTGTTCTGGCCGCGACCCGCGAAGCCGAAGCCGTTTACGGCAAAGACGGATTCAACGTTGTCCTTCTCTTTGGTGAGATAGTAGTTGGTCATCTCATCCAGCACTTTCTGCGTACGTTCCTGGGTCGCACCGGCAGGCAGCTGCGCCATGCTCAGGAATACGCCCTGGTCTTCGTCCGGTAAGAAGGAGCTTGGCAGACGCACGAACAGGTACGCCATACCGACAACGATGATCAGATACAGCAGCAGATAACGACCGGTGCTGCGTAGAATGTTGCCTACGCTATCGGTGTAATGGTGCGTGCTCTTCTCGAACATGTTGTTGAACCAGCCGAAGAAGCCTTTAGTGGTGCCGTGGCTGCCTTTGGCAATTGGTTTCAGCATGGTGGCACACAGTGCCGGCGTCAGGATCAACGCTACCAGTACCGACAGCGCCATCGCGGAAACGATGGTGATGGAGAACTGGCGATAAATTGCCCCGGTAGAACCACCGAAGAAGGCCATCGGGATAAATACCGCTGACAGCACCATCGCGATACCGACCAGTGCGCCCTGAATCTGGCCCATGGACTTACGCGTGGCTTCTTTCGGCGGTAGCCCTTCTTCGGCCATGACACGCTCAACGTTCTCGACCACCACGATGGCGTCATCCACCAGAAGCCCGATGGCGAGCACCATCCCGAACATCGTTAGGGTGTTTATCGAGAAGCCAAACGCGGCAAGCACCGCAAAGGTCCCGAGCAGTACCACCGGCACCGCGATAGTTGGAATCAACGTCGCGCGGAAGTTCTGCAGGAACAGGTACATCACCAGGAACACCAGGATGATCGCTTCGACCAGCGTTTTCACCACTTCGTGAATCGAGATCTTAACGAACGGCGTAGTGTCATATGGGTAAACGATTTTCAGCCCTGACGGGAAGAACGGCTCCATTTTCGCCAGTTCAGCGCGAATAGCATTCGCGGTGTCCAGGGCGTTTGCGCCGGTTGCCAGTTTAATACCCAGACCGGAAGCCGGCTGACCGTTAAACTTCGCCACCACGTCATAGCTTTCGCCGCCGAGCTCAATTTTCGCCACGTCGCGCAGGCGAACCTGCGAACCGTCCTGGTTAACCTTCAGCAGAATGTTGCCAAACTCTTCGGTATTCGTCAGACGGGTTTGTGCCACGATAGAGGCGTTCAGCTGCTGGCCAGGTACAGGCGGCGTACCACCTAACTGACCTGCTGCAACCTGGGCGTTCTGCGCTTTCAGCGCAGCGATAACATCCACCGGCGTCAACTGGAAGTTGTTCAGTTTGTTCGGGTCCATCCAGATACGCATAGCGTACTGGGAACCGAACAGCTGAACGTCGCCCACGCCGCTAGTACGGCTGATGGCGTCCTTCATGTTGGCCGCAACGTAGTCCGAAATATCGTCCTGGTTCATGGTGCCGTTGGTGTTGATAACACCAACAACCATCAGGAAGCTGCTGGAGGCTTTCTCAACGCTGATACCCTGCTGCTGAACTTCCTGCGGCAGAAGCGGCGTCGCCAGAGCGAGCTTGTTCTGTACCTGAACCTGTGCGATATCCGGATCGGTACCGGATTCGAAGGTCAGGGTAATGGTTGCGGTACCGGTGGAGTCGCCGTTGGAGGACATGTACATCAGGTGATCGATACCGTTCATGTTCTGTTCGATAACCTGAGTTACTGTGTTCTGCACCGTTTCGGCGTCAGCACCGGGGTACATGGCCGTGATCGAAATCGCAGGCGGCGCAATCGTCGGATATTGCGCTACCGGCAATTTGAGGATCGATAGCCCCCCAGCCAGCATGATAATAATGGCGATCACCCACGCAAATATCGGGCGATCGATAAAGAAATTAGGCATGTCTTAACGGCTCCTGTTTAAGTTAAGACTTGGTTTGTTCTGACTGAGCGGCGCCAGCGGCAGCTTGCTGTTTATCGTCAGAAGTGACTTCCTGGGCTTTAACCTGCACGCCCGGTTTCACTTTTTGCAGACCGCTGATAATCACGCGATCGCCGTCTTTCAAACCATCCGTAACCAGCCACTTGTCGCCAATCGCCTGACTTGCAACGATCTGACGAACTTCAACTTTATCGCCTTCACCCACAACCATGGCGCTCGCATCGCCACGCGGCGTACGGGTCACACCCTGCTGAGGAACCAGCAGCGCGGTTGGGTTGGTCCCTTCTTCCAGACGTGCGCGAACAAACATGCCCGGCAGCAGCGTATGGTCAGGGTTCGGGAAGATAGCGCGCAGCGTGATAGAACCGGTGGTCTGGTCAACGGTGACATCAGAGAATTCTAACGTCCCGCTCTGCGGATACTTGATGCCGTCGTTGGTTACCAGGTCCACTTTCGCTTTACCGTTTTCCTGTTTCAGTTTGCCGTCTGCCAGCTCCTGCTTCAGGCGCAGGAAATCATTGCTGGACTGGGTCACATCCACATAGATAGGGTCGAGCTGTTGAACGGTAGCCAGTGCGGTTGTTTGACCGTTTTGTACCAGCGCCCCTTCGGTGACCGCAGATTTACCAATGCGTCCGCTGATAGGTGAGGTCACTTTGGTATAAGCCAGGTTGATTCGCGCGGTTTCGACGGCAGCTTTGGCGGCCAGAACGGCGGCGTTAGCCTGCTGTGCATCCGCAACGGCGGTATCGTAATCCTGACGGCTAATGTACTGAGTACCCAGCAGTTTGGAGTAACGATTCACCGTCAGTTTGGCGATATTGGCAGCCGCTTCCGCTTTCGCTAAGTCACCTTTCGCGCTTTCGTAGGTGGCTTGATAGGTTGCCGGATCAATCTGATAGAGCGACTCGCCCGCCTTGATGTCGCCACCTTCGATAAAGTTGCGCTTCAGAATAATCCCGCTGACCTGCGGGCGAACTTCTGCGACACGATAGGCGTTGGTGCGGCCTGGCAGTTCCGTCGTGATTACAAGAGGTTCAGATTTGAGCGTCACTACGCCAACTTCTGGCGCGTGTTGACCTCCTTGCTGAGCTGGTTTGTCGTCACATCCTGTTAGCGCTAAGCTGCCTGAGAGCATCAGAACGACCGCCAGAGGCGTTAACCCTCTGTTTTTGTTCATATGTAAACCTCGAGTGTCCGATTTCAAATTGATCAATGGAACAAGCGTCCACAAACCCATTGCTGCGTTTGTATTATCGTCATACTATGGTACATACATTCATAAATGTATGTAAATCTAACCCCTGTAAATTCACCGACCTATGGCACGAAAAACCAAAGAAGAGGCGCTGGCTACGCGTCAGCACATACTGGATGTCGCCCTACGGTTGTTCTCACAGCAGGGGGTATCATCCACCTCACTCGCCGAGATTGCAAAAGCGGCTGGGGTGACGCGCGGCGCAATTTACTGGCATTTTAAGGATAAGTCGGATCTCTTTAATGAAATCTGGGCGTTATCAGAGTCCAGCATAGGCGATCTTGAAATTGAGTATCGGGCAAAATTCCCCGGTGATCCACTCTCAGTTTTGAGAGAAATCCTCGTTTACATTCTAGTTGCCACAGTTATCGAAGAGCGCCGACGATTGATGATGGAAATTATTTTCCACAAATGTGAGTTTGTCGGTGAAATGGCTGCAGTGCAACAGGCTCAGCGTAATTTATGTTTGGAAAGTTACGATAGAATTGAACAGACGTTAAATGACTGTGTCACGGCGAAAGTTTTACCGGCAAATTTGTTAAGCCGCCGGGCGGCAATCTTAACCCGCAGCTATATCTCCGGGCTAATGGAAAACTGGCTGTTCGCGCCGAACTCTTTCGACCTGCGGGCCGAGGCGGAGTCCTACGTGGCTATTCTGCTTGAAATGTACCAATTTTGCCCAACGCTACGCGGTGAAAAAAACCTCCCTTCTTCTGAGGATTACCAGGAATAATCCTGGTTTCCCTGGCTATTCGCCTGTTGCCAGAAGTGCTATTCTGCGCAGGTATTTATCTCCGGCGTACCGCCGGCTTTAGCCACCACACATGTTAAGATTATGCTGCATAACATCCGCCCTCGGGCCACGATCTCTGCATTTCTCATTATTGCTGTCTGTTTTGTGCTGTCTATCGCCGCGGTACAAGCCCGCGCGCTGAACGGCACCGATATTCCTGACCGTACTGACGTTCAGGATCAGCTTAGCGCGCTGAACAATAAAAAAGACCTGACGCCTCAGGAGAAGTTAGTTCAGCAGGATCTGACAGAAACGCTGCAGCTACTTGATAAAATCGACAGCGTTAAGGCTGAAAGCACTCAGCTACAAAAACAGATTGAACAGGCGCCCATTAAGCTGCGCCAGGCTACCGACAATCTGAATGACATCAGCGATGTTGATAACGATGATGAGACGCGTAAAACGCTGAGCACCCTGTCACTGCGCCAGCTTGAAGCCCGCGTGTCGCAGGCGGTAGATGATTTACAGAATGCGCAAAACGACCTGGCCACCTATAACAGCCAGCTCGTCTCCCTGCAAACCCAACCTGAACGCGTGCAGAACGCGATGAACTCTGCCTCGCAGCAGTTGCTACAGGTGCGTAACAGCCTGAATAGCAGCACCGTCGGCGACGGTCTGCGTCCTACCCAGCAGACCATGTTGCAGGTGCAAAAAACGCTGCTTGACGCTGAGATTGAGCTTCAGCGTAAGAGCCTGGCTGGTAACACGGTATTGCAGGACTCTTTGCAGAAGCAGCGCGACTACGTGACCGCCTACAGCACCCGGCTTGAGCATCAGCTTCAGCTGTTGCAGGAAGCGGTCAACAGTAAGCGCCTGATGCTGTCGGAAAAAACCGCCGCCGAGAATGCCTCTCCGGAAGAGACCGCTCGTATTCAGGGTAACCCGCTGGTGAAGCAGGAGCTCGAAATCAACCATCAGTTGAGCCAGAAACTGATTACCGCAACGGAAAGCGGTAACCAATTGGTGCAACAGAATATCAGGGTGAAAACCTGGCTTGACCGCGCATTGCAGTCTGAGCGTAACGTCAAAGAGCAGATTGCAGTGCTCAAGGGCAGCTTGCTGCTGTCGCGTATTCTCTATCAGCAGCAGCAGACGCTACCGTCCGCGGATGAGCTGGAGGATATGACCACCCGCATCGCCGACCTGCGCCTCGAGCAGTTCGAGATTAACCAGCAGCGCGATACCCTGTTCCAGAGCGATGATTTTGTCGCCAAGCTGGAAGAGGGGCACAGCAGTGAAGTCGATAACGAAGTGCACGATGCGCTGCTGCAAATCGTCGACGCGCGCCGCGAAATGCTGGACCTGATTAACAAGCAGCTGGGTAACCAGCTGATGATGGCTATCAACCTGCAGATTAATCAGCAGCAGTTGATGAGCGTCTCTAAAAGCCTGAAATCGATTCTGACCCAACAAATCTTCTGGGTGAACAGCAACAAGCCGATGGACTGGGATTGGATTAAATCCTTCCCTGAAGCGCTGAAAAGTCAGTTCAAGTCGATGAAAATCACCGTGAACTGGGAGAAAGCGTGGCCGGCTGTGTTTGTCGCCTTCCTCGCCGGGCTTCCGCTGCTGCTGATTGCCGGGTTGATTCGCTGGCGACTTCAGTGGTTGCGTAATTACCAGGATAAGCTCGGCGATCAGGTTGGCAATCTGCGTAACGACAGCCAGCTGCATACGCCGAAGGCTATTCTCATCGACCTCATCCGTGCGCTCCCGGTGGTACTGATCATTCTGGCGATTGGCCTGATTCTGTTGACCATGCAGCTTAACATCAGCGCACTGCTGTGGGCGTTCAGTAAAAAACTGGCCATCTTCTGGCTGGTCTTTGGACTGTGCTGGAAAGTGCTGGAGAAAAACGGCGTGGCCGTGCGCCACTTTAATATGCCGGAACAGCTGACCAGCCATTGGCGTCGCCAGATCGTGCGTATTAGCCTCACACTGCTGCCGCTACACTTCTGGTCTGTAGTATCTGAGCTCTCTCCTCTGAATCTGATGGATGATGTGCTGGGACAGTTCGTTATTCTGCTTAATTTGTTGGTTATCGCGGTGCTGATGTGGCCGATGTGCCGTGAAAGCTGGCGAGATAAAGAGTCCCACAGCTTACGCCTGCTCACGGTGACGGTGTTGTCGCTGGTGCCGCTCGGTCTGATGGTACTGACCGCAACGGGGTATTTCTACACCACGCTGCGCCTCTCTGGTCGCTGGATTGAAACCGTTTATCTGGTTATTTTCTGGAACCTGCTTTATCAGACGGTGCTGCGCGGCCTGAGCGTGGCGGCGCGCCGTATTGCCTATCGTCGTGCGGTTGCGCGTCGCCAGAATCTGGTGAAAGAGGGGGCTGAAGGCGCTGAACCGCAGGAAGAACCGACGATTGCACTGGAGCAAATCAACCAGCAAACGCTGCGCATCACTATGCTGGTGATGGTGGCGCTATTTGGCGTGATGTTCTGGGCTATCTGGTCTGACTTAATCACCGTGTTCAGCTACCTCGATAGCATTACGCTCTGGCACTACAACGGCACCGAAGCGGGCGCCAGCGTGGTGAAAGATGTCACCATGGGCAGCCTGCTGTTTGCCATTATTGCCTCGATGGTGGCCTGGGCACTGATTCGCAACTTACCGGGTCTGCTGGAAGTGCTGGTGCTTTCACGGCTGAACATGCGTCAGGGGGCTTCGTACGCGATTACCACGATTCTGAACTACGCGATTATCGCCGTTGGCGCGATGACCGTGTTTGGTTCACTCGGCGTGTCGTGGGATAAATTGCAGTGGCTCGCCGCTGCGCTGTCGGTAGGTCTGGGTTTTGGCTTACAGGAAATCTTCGGGAACTTCGTTTCCGGCCTGATTATTCTGTTTGAACGCCCGGTGCGTATTGGCGACACGGTCACCATTGGCACCTTCTCGGGGACGGTAAGTAAGATTCGTATCCGTGCTACCACGATTACCGACTTTGACCGCAAAGAGGTGATTATCCCGAACAAAGCGTTTGTGACCGAGCGCCTCATCAACTGGTCGCTGAGCGATACCACGACGCGCGTTGTGATACGCCTTGGCGTAGCCTACGGCTCCGACCTCGATAAGGTGAAAAAAGTGCTGCTGCAAGCGGCGACCAGCCACCCGAAAGTGATGCATGACCCGGAACCGTCGGTCTTCTTTACCACGTTTGGTGCCAGCACGCTGGATCACGAACTGCGCCTGTACGTGCGCGAGCTGCGTGACCGTAGCTATACCGTCGATGAGCTGAACCGCACTATCGATCGTCTGTGCCGCGAAAACGACATCAACATCGCCTTCAACCAGCTCGAAGTGCATCTGCACAATGAGAAAGGGGATGTGGTGACGGAAGTGAAGCGTGACGGTAAAACCGATGGCCAGGGTTTGGTTGCGGATTAAGACTGAAAAGGGCGGCGAAAGCCGCCCTTATTTATTCTGCTTTTGCCGCCAGGTCGTCTTCGCTTAACCCAGTAAGCTGCTGAACTAATGTTGCAGCCAGCCCGGCGTTTAGCATATTCAGTGCAATCTTTTGCGCTTCATCACGACGGCCTAGCGCTTCTCCTTGCTCTATTCCTTGTTCGATTCCCTGAACAATGCCTTTCTTTCGTCCCTCTTCGGCCAACCATTCGGCGATGGTCATCAGCTGCTCCTTATGCTGTGGTGAATATTGCGCTAATGTGCAGAGTAACGCTTCCGGATGAGATGTACTACCTGCTTGTAGCATATAGGTGAGCAGCGCCTCGAGCTGTGACGGCGTGAGCCAATTCTCTATCAGCAAAGCTCCCAGCTGTTCTTGTAAAGAAGCCAGGTCGCGCTGACGAATATGCTTAAACAACAGCTCCAGCATGGCCATGCGCTGGTGAGCCATGATCTCGCTATCGGGCATTACGGTGATATCAACGAGAGGAAAGTCCTCTGTGTATAGACGGTGTGCCAGCGCGGCGTTGTCAAATAATTCAAGCCAGTTCATACGGTATGGCCAGGGGCTGACACTGCCGTGATAAAACAGCATCGGGATGACCAACGGCAGCGTGCTGTGGCCCGCGTCGAGATGCTGCTGTATGGCAGAGAGCGTATAGCGCATCAGGCGAAAGGGCATCAGTTTATCCGGTGTGCTTTGGTGCTCAATCAGCACATAGATATAGCCGGGCCCATCGCGGGTTTGCAATGAGTAGAGAATATCGGAATAGCTGGCGCGCATATTTTCTTCGACAAAGCTCCCAGAGGCCAACTGCAGCGTTTCAAGTTTGCACTGCGCCAGCAGTTCACCTGGAAGGTGAGCCTGTAAGAAATCCCTCGCTATCGCTTTGTGGCGTAAAAACTGCTTAAAAATCGCGTCGTGTGGCGTTGCCGAATAGATATTCATGATGTTCCGTCATCGAGTTTCCTGGGCGAGGAGAAGAATGTGCCACAGGCGATGGCGGTGATGCCGCCGATGATTTTACGTTTTACGCGTCATCTTCCACGTTTTTTAACTTGTTGATGTAATCTTTGCGCACCATCTCCAGCGCGCTCAGCACTACTTCCGGCGCAATTTCATTGCTCTCCAGCAGCTCAATCAGATCCACTGCCAGTTTGACATCATCCGGGGCGCTTTCCAGCGACATAGTTTCTCCTTGTCAGCGCGTCATGCGCGCCAGTATGCGTTCAATATCTTCCAGCGCCTGACGGCAGCGACTGAGACGGCCATCAAAGGCGGTAATTTCACGGGCCAGACGCTGCTGGTCGTCAAGCGTCGTCGCCTGCTGATACTGTTGCTGGCGCTGCTGCTTCATTTCCAGCAGTCGACGTTCAAAATCCTGCGTTTCCAGCCGCTTACGCTGCCAGCGACGTAGCCCGGGCGAGGGACTATCCCAGACGCGCAGCGACCAGGCCTCGCTCTCACGGCTGATAGCCTCAATCTGTGCCGCCAGCCGCTCAGCAAGCCAGGCTACCTGCGGCAATTGCTGCTGTTCAACGGCGTGCTTAAGCTCTTCGAGATGAGCATGGGCTTCATCGAGATAGGCCTGCATTTTCGTACTACGCGTCTGGAAAAGCTGGCGGTCAAAGCGCGCGCTCAGCGTGGCATGCGCGGCAAGCGGTGCGATACGCGCCTGAAGCCGGGCAAGCTGTTGTTCCAGCGTTTGTAAAAGCTGCGCCGTTTTCACCGGATTCTCCCCTTGATGGTTATCGGCTATGCTAGAGTAGCAGACTCATTTGATAACGATTCGCATTATGCAGCGTACTATTTTAATCATTATTGGCTGGTTGGCGGTAGTCCTTGGCACCATTGGCGTGGTATTGCCGCTGCTGCCGACGACGCCGTTTATTCTGCTCGCCGCCTGGTGCTTTGCGCGTTCTTCGCCGCGCTTTCATCATTGGCTGCTGTATCGTTCCTGGTTTGGCGGCTATTTACGCCACTGGCAGCGCTATAAAGCCATGCCGCCAGGCGCTAAACTACGGGCGATTATGGTGATTTTACTGACCTTTGGCGTTTCGCTGTGGCTGGTCAACATGCTGTGGGTACGACTGCTGTTGCTGGCGATTCTTTGTGGCTTGTTGGTTTTCCTCTGGCGCATTCCGGTGGTTGATGCAGAACAACAAAACGGGTGAACCGCATTTATGGTGTTGCAATTCTACGAATGAGCCAGTAAATTCTGGCGTTTTCGAGCACAGGCGCGCCCGGTTAAAAGTTAACCAATTGTGATTTTTAGCCCGTTTTGCTCGCCTTGAGTAACACTGTTTCAATTAGGCACAAACCTATGACCGCAACTGCACAGCAGCTTGAATATCTGAAGAACAGCATCCAGAGCATCCAGGACTATCCAAAACCTGGCATTCTTTTCCGCGATGTCACCAGCTTACTGGAAGACCCGAAAGCCTACGCGCTCAGCATTGAACTGCTGGTCGAGAAGTACAAAGACGCCGGTATCACCAAAGTCGTGGGTACCGAAGCGCGTGGTTTCCTGTTTGGCGCGCCGGTCGCGCTGGCCATGGGCGTAGGTTTTGTCCCGGTGCGTAAACCGCGCAAGCTGCCGCGTGAAACGATCGCCGAAAGCTACGAGCTGGAGTACGGCACCGATCAGCTTGAGATCCACGTTGATGCGATCAAAGCTGGCGATAAAGTACTGGTGGTCGACGATCTGCTGGCAACCGGTGGGACTATTGAAGCGACGGTTAAACTGATCCGTCGTCTGGGTGGCGAAGTGCACGATGCGGCCTTCATCATCAACCTGTTCGATCTGGGCGGCGAGCAGCGTCTGGAAAAACAGGGCATCACCAGCTACAGCCTGGTGAATTTCCCGGGTCACTAAGCATTTCCCGATACATAGCCTCGCCTGCCCGGCGGGGCTGTGATAGCATTACTCCCTCGTGAATCCACCTTCCAGCGTTTCAGAGCCTGCCAATGAGTTATCAGGTCTTAGCCCGAAAATGGCGCCCACAAACCTTTGCTGACGTCGTCGGCCAGGAACATGTGCTGACCGCACT